>NZ_JBKORL010000090.1:0-28586 GCF_047314525.1 Shewanella sp. BJSY2023SW007
TCCTGAGTGTAGCCAATTTGTTTCATAAGCCAGCGGGGATTTCGGCTACGTCGGGGTGTCCTTGGGGATGCAAGGGGCTTTGGACAAGCAAAGCCTCTTGCTCGGTGTGGTGACTTTAGGCTGCTGGCACAGCGGCTATTATGGCTTTTAATCCCGAATGCAGTGAAGAAAAGGAACTGTCTTGGCCATCCAGAGTATTCCCTGTTAAACCTTTCTTTGGATTCTTGTGTCTTATTCATCATAACGGCTACAAGTTGGCAAAATTTGCCACTCGCAGATGGTGGATTTTCATGTTTTACAGCCTTGCTTGATGTTAATTCATTTAGTATCAGTTAATTATAACTTTGGCACAAAGTCTGCTTTATTCTGAGCCATAAGCGGTAACCAAGTTTACTCGGCAGATTAAAACGAGAGGGAAGACAGAATGAAACAAGCGATTGGTGGAATATCTTTGGTGTGTGCACTGTTTGCGGCGGCGCCTGCTATGGCGATCAACTTTGAGCCAAGAGATGAGCAATGCGAGATGTCGCTAAACTACGACATCTCACTGGAGCCCAAGAAGCTGAGTGTCAGTAATCAAGGGAAAGAACATTATCGAATTGAGCCGGGCCGCCTGTATGTGGAAGGTGAAGAAGTGGTCTTGAATGCCGAGCAGAGCAAGCTTGTCAACGAGTACTCGGATGCCATGGCTCAGCAGTTACCCGAAGTTATCTCTTTGGTGGAAGATGCCGTCACCATGGCGAGCGAGGCCGTGAGCATGGCCCTGACACCACTCTTGGGTGATGCCGCCGCTGCCAAGTTGGATGAAACCATGGGTAGTCTGCAACAGAGAGTCTATGAAGTGGCTCATCGCAATGGTGACCAGTACTTCCTTGGAGCCACTGAAGAGTCGCTGGAAAACGCCTTTGGTGATGAGTTTTCCAAAGAGATAGAGCAACTGGTGCAGCAGTCGCTAGGCAGTTTGATGATGGCCATGGGCAGCGCGATGATGTCAGGTGAGGGCGAAACCTTTGATGAGAAGATCAATGCCTTCAGCCAGAAGATGGAAAAGATGGGCAAGGATATTGAAGTGCAAATGGAGTCCCGCGCCCAGGAGATGGAGCAGAGAGCCGACGCGCTTTGCGACAACTTCCAACGTTTGGTGGTGCTGGAAGACAAGTTACGCAAGCAGGTCCCTGAGCTGGGCGAATTCCAGGTACTGTCCGGCAAGGTTGAACTGCAGCAATAATTTTTAAGCCGTGAGAGCCTAAGGTTCAAAACTAGGAGCCAAGGGCTTATAACCTGAAGCCCGAGTAGTTAACGGCATATTTTTACGATTACTTTGCAATAGTTTCCAATTGAAGTCTTTGACAGTTTAAGCTGGTGATTCCCCCTGTATCTACCCCTCCCTTGATACAGGGGTTTTTTATTGGTTGTCTGCCGATTATGCCATCACTGCGGCGGTTTTTTTGGCTCAAGGCTATCCTTGGGTTAGAGTCAATAAGAAAGAATTGGTATACTTCGCAAAAATAATAAAACTGACACCCAAGTCAGGACTCAGTGACTCTACCCAGTGCGCTTTCCAAAACCCGGCAGCCCACACCCCATTATGGGGTCTTGACGGTGAGGCCCGTCGCTTTTCCAGGAAAGCTTTTACCAGTGTTGTAAACGGCTTAAGGCGACTTTCATGTTAGAACTGTTAGAACCTATCGCTATTTTCACTCATGTCGCCCGTGCCGGCAGCTTCAGTGCCGCGGCGCGCAGGCTTGGAATATCCAAATCCAAGGTCAGTACCCAGGTTGCCGATCTTGAACATAAACTCGGGATCCAGTTGATCCAGCGAACAACCCGTAGCTTAAGCCTCACCGAAGCCGGTAATCTGCTGTATGTGCAGGGGGAAGAACTGCTCCGGGATGCGGATCAGGCGGTGGCCAGTGTGCACAACCTCAATGATGCCACCCGAGGCGTGCTCAAGGTAGGGATCTCCCAGTCATTCGGCACCATGCATATTATTCCGGCACTGCCCGAGTTTATGACCCGTCACCCGGATCTCGAGTTGCAGGTGAGCCTGTTGGACCATAAGGTTGATGTGGTCAGTGAAGGCCTGGATTTGCTGCTGACCATGTCAGAGCAACTGCCTCTGGGTATGGTGGCCCGCCCGCTGATGAAGTGTCAGTTCCTGCTGGTGGCATCCCCCGGGTATGTTGCGGCCCACGGTATGCCGGCCCGTCCGGAGCAGTTGGTGGAGCACAACTGTTTGGTTTACCACGGTGAATGGCATGAGCACAGCGTCTGGCAATTCAAGAAGGGCGATGACTACTGTGAGATAGGGGTTTCGGGTAATTTCAGAGTCGACAATGCGCCGGCGCTCAAGTCTGCCGCTGTCAGTGGGCTTGGGGTGGTTTATCTCGCCAGTTATCTGCTGGAAGATGAAATAGAAAAAGGCACTCTGGTTCCTCTACTTCCCGATTGGCAACTGACCCATCATCTGCCGCTGCAGGCGGTTTATCCAAGACGTAAACACTTGGCTCCCAAGGTGAGTGCCTTTATCGAGTTCATCAAGGATCACATAGGTACACCACCCTATTGGGACAAAAAATACGCAGATCTGTTTGCCCAACGCCAGGAAAAATAAAGAAATATCGTTCTTATAATAGAACAATGAAAAACACTCAAGTTTCGCTTGGGTGTTTTTTGTTTATATATCATATGGATGGTGTGGTTTTATTGGTTTTTTAAGCGCTTTATTATTTGATGGGCTTTAAAGATTTTTAATAACTCAGTTGCAGTCTGTTCTGAAATCAATACAATGGTTGCAGTTGATTCGGGTAGAACCAACATACGGGTGTGCCGCCGGACTGACCCCTCCTGCTGTAGACTGCTTGGTTCAACACAGAGTGTTAAGCCCTTATCAATGCCGATCCAGGTTTTCGAACTAAAACAATGTCGGCCTTAAAACCATCATCCTGATTTTGGTTTACCCCGGCCCAGGTGGCCGGGGTATTTTTATGCCTGTTTTCAGGACGGAATCAAGCGCATAAAAAGCCGCTCAGGGGAGCGGCAGTTGATTCAATTTCAAGCTTGGCTTTGCGCGGCTACCCAGTCTTTTACTTCCTGCTCAAGTACATCCAGCGGCAAGGGGCCGTTTCGCAATACCAGGGTGTGGAAGGCGCGAATGTCGAAACGCTCACCCAGCGCCTCCTTGGCGTAGGCTCTAAGCGCAAGTATCTTGTTCATCCCCACCTTGTAAGCGGTTGCCTGCGAGGGCATAACTATGTGCCGCTCAACCATTTTTACTGCGTCAGATTCGGCATTGGGAGTGTTGTCCATGTAATAGGCTATGGCTTGCTCTCGAGTCCATTTCTTGGCATGGATCCCGGTATCTACCACCAAACGGCAGGAGCGCCATAGCTCCATCGCCAATCTGCCAAAGTCTGAGTAAGGATCGCTGTAAAGTCCCATCTCCTTGGGGAAGTACTCACTGTAAAGGCCCCAGCCCTCGATATAAGCCGTGTAAGAGCCGAAGCGACGGAAGCTGGGAAGTCCTTCCAGTTCCTGGGCTATGGCTATCTGCATGTGATGCCCGGGGATCCCTTCATGGTAGGCCAGTGCCTCCATCTGGTATTTGGGCATAGCCATTATGTCATAGAGGTTGGCATAGTAAGTTCCCGGGCGACTGCCATCGGCCGAGGGCTGGTTGTAGAAAGCCTTGCCGGCAGACTTCTCCCTGAAGGCTTCCACCTGTTTGACTATCAAAGGCGCTTTGGGCTTTACCTTGAACACTTCATCCAGGCGCGAGTTCATGTTATCGATAAGGGCGGTGGCCTCTCTCAGGTAGGCCCGGCGGCCGGCGTCATTGTCCGGGAAGTAGAAGCCCTCATTCTGGCGCATAAACTTGAAGAAGGCTTTGAGATCGCCCTTGAAGCCAACTTTGTCCATGATGGCGCGCATTTCGCCGTGGATCCTGGCGACCTCGTCCAGTCCTAATTGATGAATGGTATCGGCGCTCATCTCTGTGGTGGTGGTATTGGCCAGGGCATTGTTATAGAAGGCGCTGCCGCTCGGAAATTTCCAGACTCCATCTCTGCTGTCGGCCCGTTTTTCCAGGGTTTCGAGATAGGCAATCAGCTTTTGGTAAGCTGGCCTCAATTGTTCTTTGAGGGCGATGGCGGCTTGATCCAGCAGTTTATCTTGGGTGTCTTCATCCAGCTTGAGTTTTGCCAACTTGCCCTTGAAGTCGGCCCAGATGGCGCTGTCCGGCTCACCATCAAACGGCGCGCCATGAATAATATTGCGGCTGTCTGAAAGTACGTGGGGGAATACGAACTTGGGGGCGATTATGCCTTCCTCGGCGCGAACCTCGAGGGCGGTGATCAGCTGCTCGAACAGTTCAGGAACCCCGGCTATACGGCTGATATAGGCGCGGGCATCGGCTTCGTCGGCTATCGAGTGTTGGTTTATCAACAATGAAGGTACCAGCGAGTGAATGCCGTACATCTGGTTGACCGGGTAGTTGTAGTGGCGAAACTTATCATCGCGGATCTGGCGTTGCAGCTTGGCGGTCAACAGCTCCAGGCTCAACTTGCTCTGTGAGTCCAACTTTGTCGGATCCAGTAGCGACAAGCGCTCAAGCTGCTGCTTGGCGCGAGCAAGCGCGGCATCATCGGCCGCATCTCCCAGTGAGTCCCATTTGCCGTAATCTGTCTTGATACCAAGAAAGGTCTGCCGCACCGGGCTGGCGGCGACATCTTCGTTAAAGATGGCTTCAAACAGGGCGTTGGCTTTGGCGGATTCGGCCTTGATGACCTCAGGAGCCAGGTTTGATGCTTGGTTACTCTGCCCGGAGACAGAGGCTTGGGCGAGAAGGGGATAACTGCTGCTTAAAACGGCGCCAAGGGCCAGCGTCAACAGACTTTTTCTTATGGTTATAGGCATGGACAACTTCCTTTTTGCTTGGCAATGGCAGGCCGGATGACGATGGCCCGAGTCAGGAAAGACGCACAGAAACCGCGACTGCTATGGCTCATTTGCGTCTAAAGAAGTTAATCCTAATGAAGTTGAGTAATTAAGTATTGGCGTAAATGTTAGAAAATATTTCCTCTTGCTGCTTTTGCTTTGGCAGCAGCAAGAGGAGGCTAATAAGAGATGGAGTTAACAAAACTGCGACAGCAGATCGTTGACGAACATATGTCCCTTGTTGGTGAGCTTCCAGTAACCGGGAGTGATCTCCACCAGCCCGCGCTCGGCGGCCTGCTGCATGCCTTTATCCAGGGTGTTGGCCGCAACGCCGGTGCGCGCTTCAAATTCGCTCCAGGGGATGGGGCTCATCAGTCGCAGCCTGTTCATCAGGTACTCCAGCGCCCTGTCTTCCGGCAGCACGTCACTTACCTCAAATAGATAATCCTCTGTGGCCAAATAACCCTTTGGATGTTTTATCTTTACCGTGCGTACTATGCGGTCCTGCTCCGGTAGCGTCAGCTTGCCGTGGGCGCCGCAACCAATTCCCAGATAATCACCGAACTCCCAATAGTTGAGGTTATGGCGGCACTGAAAACCGGGTTTGGCGTAGGCGGATATTTCATACTGCTGGTAGCCAAGGGCTGCAAGTCTTTGCTGGCCCTGTTCATAGATGTGCCAAAGCGCTTCATCGTCCGGCAGCTGCGGCGGGCGCGAATGAAACAGGGTGTTTGGCTCTATGGTGAGCTGATACCAGGACAGGTGCGGAGGATTGAGCGCCGCCGCCGTGTCGATATCGGCCATGGCCTCTTCAAAGCTCTGGTTCGGCAGCCCGTGCATCAGATCCAGGTTAAAGCTCTGGTATCCGGCTGCGTCAACGCCTTTGGCGGCGTTGACGGCTTCGTCCTTGCCGTGAATTCGCCCCAGCAGGTTGAGCTTGTCTTTGGCAAAGCTCTGCACACCTATGGAGAGGCGAGTGACACCTGCGGCGCGGTAAGCGCTGAAGTCATCATGTTCCAAGGTGCCTGGGTTGGCCTCCATGGTGATCTCTATGTCATCGGCAAAGGCAATGCGCCGGTTCACGCCTTGCAGCAGCCTGCCTATCTGGGCAGCATCGAACAGGGAGGGGGTGCCGCCACCGATAAATATGCTGTGCAGTTGCCGGCCTTGAACATAGTGCAGGTCGGCGTCGAGATCGCCAAGCAGGGCATCGACATATTCCTGCTGCGGCAGCTCACCCTGTTTTCCGTGAGAGTTGAAATCACAGTAAGGGCATTTCTGCACACACCAGGGAATATGAATATAGAGACTCAGCGGTGGCAGCGTCAGCATCAGCCGAGGATCCCCTGTTGTTTGAAGGCTTCAAGCAGCAATTTCAGCGCCTTGCCTCTGTGACTGAGATGGTTCTTTTCATCACTGCTTAGCTCGGCGGCAGTTTGCTGGTAGCCACAGGGAATGAATACGGGATCATAACCATGGCCGTTGTTGCCCTTGGGTTCAAAACCTATTTCACCTTCCCAGGCGGCCTGGCAGATGATGGGAGTCGGATCCTTGGCATGACGCATATACACAAGTACACACTGGAAACGGGCGGTACGGGGGGCGGGCGTTGCCTCTATGGCGCCAAGCAGCTTGTTGTAGTTGCCTTCATCCGAGGCGTTGGCGCCACTGTAACGGGCGGAATAGATGCCGGGAGCGCCGCCCAGGGCATCAACTTCGAGGCCTGAGTCATCGGCGATAGCGGGCAGGCCGGTGATTTCGGCGGCATGGCGCGCCTTGATAATGGCATTTTCAACAAAAGTGGTGCCGGTTTCCGCCACTTCAGGCACATCGAATTGGTTTTGTGGCAACACCTCAATATTGAAGGCGTTGAACATCTCGGCGAATTCTTTGAGTTTTCCCTTGTTGCCACTGGCAAGCACTATCTGTTTCATCTTGGATTTTCCTTATTTCGCAATGCCGGCAATAGTACCATTTTGCAAAAGAGTTTACTCACTCAGCGACAATGAAAAGGCGCGAAAACAAGCAGAGCCGTGGAAGGTTTGAGCCCTAATGGCTGTTGTCGTTTCTCTAAGTCGGCGGTCAATAGCCACTCGGGGCGGCCATAAAAAAACGCCGCTTATTCGGCGGCGCTCTATTGACGGAATGTACAGCTCAATCGACGTAGAATTTCTGTTTGAAGGCCAGAGTGGTGTTGAGCTCGTTACCGTGTTTTATCAGGATTTGAAAGTTGATCTCCTGATCGTCGCGATAGGGCACCTCGGCAATATAGTAGATGGCATCACCCTCGCGAATTTCGCGGAATTTCAACTGCATTCTGGCATCGATAAGATTGTTGGCCAGGCCGGATATCTCGACCGGTACTGCCGGATTGCCCTCTTCGCTGGTATCCAGTACGGCGATATTGATGATACCCGTGTAACGGCTGCGTTCTATACCATAGTTCTTGGCGATGGATGGCGTCAAAAAGGTGCTGCCCAGCGCCATATAGTGGATGTCGAACTGGCCGACGGTCTGCTTCTGTTCGGCCTGAGCGACACCGGCCAGAGAGCCGAGACACAAAAGCAGGGTCAAAAATTTGCGCAACATAATGCTTTACCTGAGGTTAAGTGTGTTGAATTGATTATAGTCCCTTGTCTGCTGCCATGGCATCAGAGCAAGGCCTCGATTTCTGCGGGCAATATCTTGGGCGACTCAATACGCACCTGCTTGTGGCGGCCCAGTTCTCCCTTGACTATGGCTATCTGCCCCTTGGGCACCTTGAAGGCTTTGGACAGATACTTGGTCAGGTGGGCGTTGGCCTTGCCGTCCACAGGTGGCGCGGTAATGGCCACCTTGAACTCTTCACCATGCAGACCAACCAGTTGATCCCGGCTGGCCTTGGGCTGGATATAGAGATTGAGCAGCAGATCCTGCTGCTCCCAGCTAACAGCTTTCATCAGGCAATGGCCCAGAAAGGAATCGTCTTGGCCAGCAGTATGTTGATGAAATTCATCAATACCATCAGTACCAGCAGCGATAAGTCCAGCCCGCCCATGGGGGGCAGGAAGCGGCGAATGGGCGCCAGCAGTGGCTCGGTCAACTGCATCATCACATACTCAATCGGATTGCGGCCCTGGCTGACCCAACTGAGGATGGCGCGGATGATCAGGATCCAGAACAGCAATACCCCGGCCTTTTTAAACAAGGACACCAGGGCAAACATCAAGGTGGCAATCAGGTTGAACGCCTGGCCCGCCATCAGGGTCAGCAAGAGTATTTTGACCACCACCACCAGCAGCGCCAGCACCACAGAGGCCGTATCCAGACTGCCTATGGAGGGCAGTATCCGCCGCATGGGCGCCACAATAGGATGGGTGGCCTTGACGATAAACTGGCTGAAGGGGTTATAAAAATCTGCCCGCACCAACTGCAGCCAGATCCTTAGTATGACTACCATAAAATAGAGGTCGAATACGACTGTAATCAGGTAAATCAATGCGTCATTCATGAAAAGTTTCGCCCTTGGGTCGTTTAGAATTCTTTGGCCATGGCTTCAGCCCTGGCAATACAGTTGTTCATTGCTTGTTTGATCAGTCCCTTGAGATCACTTCGTTGGAAGGTTTCCACCGCTTCATGGGTGGTACCGCCCTTGGAGGTGACATTCTGCCGCAGTTGGCCGGCGCTCAGCTGAGGATTTTGAATCACCATCTGTGAGGCACCCAGCGCCGCCTGCTGCACCAGTAACCTGGCCTTGGATTCATCCAGCCCCAGTTCTTTGGCCGCATCCATCATGCCTTCCATAAACAGGAAAAAATAGGCCGGAGAGCTGCCCGCCAAGGCGATCACCAAATTGAGATCCGCTTCTTTGTCTACCCACAGGGTCTCGCCGCCACTGGCCATAATCTGCTGGCAAAGATCTTTATCCGCCTGCTCAACCCCACTTGCGGCATAAAGGCCTGTCATGCCACAGCCAAGTTGGGTTGGGGTGTTGGGCATAGTACGGATAAGCTTAATCTGTTGGCCGAAGTAGTCATTGTATCTGGCGGCCGGGATCCCTGCCGCTATGGTAATAAACAGTTTATCGGCCAGCGGCAGTGTTGCCAGTTGCTCACACACCTGTTGCATCAGTTGCGGTTTGACCGACAGCACTATGATATCGGCCCAGTCACAGGCGGCTTGGTTGTCTGTGGTGGTGAGGATGCCGAAATCGCGCTTGAGGGCATCGAGTTTAGCTGTGCTTGGGTTGCTGGCTTGGATCAATTCAGCCGGATAACCGCTGCCCACCAGCCCGCTGATGATACTGCGGCTCATATTGCCGGCGCCGATAAAACAGATTTTCTTTTGAGCCATGCTGTCCCCTGTCACTTGTGATTGGAGTGTATCCCGCATCGGCTTTGACCGTGCGGGAGATATTAGTATTTGGGCCAATACTATCAAAAACAAGGTCTCAGCGGCCAATCTCAGATCTTATTGGCTGGTTTATCAGCCGTAGTTCCGCTCGCCGAAAATAGCGCTGCCGACTCTAACCATGGTAGAGCCCTTGGCGATGGCGAGTTCAAGATCCTGACTCATACCCATGGACAGGGTATCTACCTGGGGAAACTTGAGCTTCAGTTCGGCAAACAGTCGCTGCATGTGCGACAGCTCCGCCTCAAGCCTTGGGCCTTCACCGGCACTGGGAATTGTCATCAGTCCCCTGAGTCTGAGGTTGGGCAATGAGTCCACCAGGCTCGCCAGCTCAAACATCTCGCTCTGTGTTGCTATTCCTGCTTTGGAACTTTCACCCGAAACATTGATTTGGATGCAGATTTCCAGTGGAGGCATGCCTTCTGGGCGCTGCTCCGACAGGCGGCGGGCAATTTTTTCCCGCTCCAGGGTGTGCATCCAATGGAAGTGCTCGGCGACAATTCTTGATTTATTGGATTGCAGCGGGCCGATAAAGTGCCATTCTATATCGGGACAGCGCTGCGCCAATTCCATGGCTTTCTGTTGCCCCTCCTGGACATAGTTTTCGCCAAAGCAACGTTGCCCGGCGGCATAAGCTTGTTCAATGTCGGCGATCGGCTTGGTCTTGCTGACAGCCAGCAGCTTGATCTCGCTTGCATTTCGGGACGAAATTTGCGCCGCTTGAGCTATCCTGCGCTGGGCTAGTGCCAGTCTGTCTGCTATTGTTGTCATGATGTAAACTTTTTGGTTGAACGGATATCCCAAACTATGGAAATCACTGAATTATTGGCCTTTAGTGTAAAGCATAACGCTTCGGATCTGCACTTATCGGCCGGTGTGCCTCCCATGATACGCGTCGACGGTGAGGTCAGAAAGATTAATGTCCCTGCGCTTGATCACCAAGGGGTTCACAGACTTGTCTACGACATAATGAATGACAAGCAGCGTAAGGATTATGAAGAGTTTCTGGAAATCGACTTTTCCTTTGAAGTTCCCAATCTGGCGCGTTTTCGTGTCAATGCCTTCAATCAGTCCCGCGGCGCCGCCGCGGTTTTTCGTACTATTCCCAGCGACATTTTGACTTTGGAACAACTGGGCGCGCCGGAAATCTTCAAGAAAATTGCTTCATATCCTCGCGGCCTGGTGCTGGTAACCGGCCCGACAGGTTCGGGTAAGAGTACTACCCTGGCGGCGATGATAGATTACGTCAATGAGAACCGCCACGATCATATTCTCACCATTGAAGACCCTATCGAATTCGTGCACCAAAACAAGCAATGCCTTATCAACCAGCGGGAAGTGCACCGCCATACCCACAGCTTTAACGCCGCCCTCAGAAGCGCCCTGCGTGAAGACCCGGATGTCATCCTGGTCGGTGAGATGCGGGATTTGGAAACCATACGCCTGGCGATGACCGCGGCAGAAACCGGCCACCTGGTGTTCGGTACCTTGCACACCACCTCGGCGGCCAAGACCATTGACCGTGTGGTTGACGTATTTCCCGCAGGCGAGAAAGACATGGTGCGTACCATGTTGTCTGAGTCGTTGCAGGCGGTTATCTCCCAGACTCTGATCAAGAAAGTTGGCGGCGGCCGAGTGGCGGCCCATGAGATCATGATGGGAACCCCGGCTATCCGAAACCTTATCCGCGAGGACAAGGTGGCACAGATGTATTCTGCTATCCAAACCGGTATGGCCCATGGCATGCAAACCTTGGAGCAGAGCCTGCAAAACCTGGTGAATCGCGGCTTGATCAGTCGGGAAGATGCTATGGCCAAGAGCTCCAACAAACAAGCGAATTTCTAAGGAGTCCCCATGGACGTCAGACCTTTTCTCAAGGCTATGGTGGAGCGCAAGGCCTCGGATCTCTTTATTACCGCCGCCTTTCCTCCCAGTGCCAAGGTGGACGGTGAACTCAGGCCGTTGGCGGAAAACGCCTTTACCCCGGCGCAGTCGCTGGAGTTTGTCGAATCTTTGATGACGCCGGAGCAGAAAAAGGAGTTTCACGAGACCCGTGAATGTAACTTTGCCGTGGGCGCCAAGGAGCTGGGGCGTTTCCGGGTCAGTGCCTTCTGGCAACGGGAGTCGGCAGGCTGCGTGATGCGGCGCATCGAAACCAAGATCCCGACAGTGGAGCAGTTGTACCTGCCGCCCATTCTCAAAGACTTGGTGATGAGCAAGCGCGGATTGGTGATCATGGTCGGGGGAACCGGTACCGGTAAGTCCACCTCGCTGGCGGCACTTATCGGTTATCGCAATGCCAATGCCAGGGGACATATACTCACCATCGAAGATCCGGTGGAATTTGTTCACCAACATGGCAAGAGCATTATCACCCAGCGGGAAGTGGGTATAGATACCGAATCTTTTGATGCAGCGCTCAAGAGCTCATTGCGCCAGGCGCCGGATGTTATCCTTATCGGTGAGATCCGTACCCAGGAAACCATGGAGTTTGCTCTGTCGTTCGCTGAAACCGGCCATTTGTGTATGGCAACTCTGCACGCCAACAACGCCAACCAGGCGCTGGATCGCATCATGCACCTGGTGCCTGAGAGTAAGCACCAACAGCTGTTGTTTGACCTGTCGCTTAACCTGCGCGGTATTGTGGCCCAGCAGTTGGTGCCCAAGGTGGACGGCACAGGTCGGCGCGCAGCCATCGAAGTGCTTATCAACACTCCCAGAGTGGCCAGTCTTATTCAAAAGAACGAGCTGCACGTGCTCAAGGAGACCATGGCCAAGTCCAACGAGCAGGGGATGCAAACCTTCGATCAGGCGCTGTTCAAGCTCTACTGTGAAGGGGAGATCAGCTACGCCGATGCACTGCATCATGCTGACTCGCCTAACGACCTGCGACTCATGATTAAACTCCACAGCAATGACACCGGCAACTCAGGTTTCATGGAGGGAGTCACCCTGGATATGGACTAATGGGGGCTGCATTTCCCCATAGAATATTGACCATTCTACTTGGATGAAAAGGCGTCACTCTGACGCCTTTTGTGTTGGTATTGAGCGGATTGTTCGAAAAACAACAGTGTTTTTGTTATTGTGTTGCGCCTGTTTTGTGAAAAGGATGGAAGGGGAATGCAATTGCGGCAAACCACTTTATTTTCAGCTTTGGGTCTGGCGCTGGCCGGTTGTTTCACTCTGCCGGCCGTGGCCGTGCCGGTTTCCGATGAGCTGGATATCGGCGGGGCGGTACGAGTTAACTATGGCTGGAAAGACTATGATGACGATGCCAAATTGGAGTTCGAGCTGTTTCGTGCCGATGTCAAATACGACAATGGTGAGCTGTTCGCGTCGGCTCAGTATCGCTGGTATCAGGATCAGGATGTGATCCAGCATGCCTTCTTTGGCTATCGTTTTTCAGAAAACTCGGACATTCGCCTCGGGGTCACCCAGGTGCCTTTCGGTTTGCTGCCCTATGCGGCTCATTCATTCTGGTTCGGCGCGACTTATTATCTCGGCTTTGAAGACGACTATGATGCCGGTATTCACTGGCAGTACAGCAAGGACGGCTGGCGCTACGATCTCGCCTGGTTTGCCAATGATGAATATGGCGACGGTAGCCGCTTCAAGCGCTATTCCTTCGATGTCGCCACCACAGAAAACGCCCCCTATGAAGAGGCAGGGCAGTTCAACGCCAGAGTCGAGCGCAGCCTGAAGTATGGCGAGTTTGCCCATAAATTTGGGGCTTCTGTGCAATATAGCCGTTTGGACTACAAGCCAATGGCCGGCGCCGTTGCCGGTGAAGACACAGATGGCTTGGCGGTAGCCGCCCATTGGCAAATGGATTGGCACGCCTGGCAGACTCAGGTGCAGTATCTGCATTATGACTATGACATGCCCGGCGAGCGTTTGGCGCTGTCGGCCTTTGCCTACCCGTTTGAGATAGCGGCCGAGGCCGATGTGCTCACATTTAATTTGTCGCGCAGCATAGATGTTGATTGGGGCCCTATTACTCAGCTCAACTGTTACAACGACTACAGCCAGGTATTTGCCTCGGGTACCGGGTTGGATGATTCGGTGCAAAATGTCACTGGGTGCGCCATCAGTGCCGGTAAATTCTATTCTTATGTCGACTGGATTGCCGGTAAAAACATGTGGTTTGTCAACGGCCCGGGCATAGGTATTGCCGAAGGCGACAGCAGCTGGCATTCGAGGCTGAATATCAATGTCGGCTTCTATTTTTAATTGCTGAAGCTAAACTGCTGTAGAGTGCAAACAAGAGATTAAACAAATGGAGGTGTTATGCTGAGGACATTCAAGCCCATGGCAAGATTGAATTTAACCGTGCCGACATTGAAGGGACTGGCTTTGACTGGTTTGGCTTTTACAGCATGGGTTTTGGCGCCCATGGCGGCTGTTGCCGCTCAGTGCCCCGATTACCTCAATATCAAGTTGAGAAAGCTCCATTCCCAGGAGTCTGTCGACCTATGTGAACTCACCCAAGGTAAACCTGTCCTTCTGGTCAATACCGCCAGCAATTGTGGTTTTACGCCTCAATTCAAGGCGCTTGAAGCCCTGCATAAGGACTACCGCGAGCGCGGGCTGGTGGTGATAGGTTTTCCATCCGATGACTTCTTCCAGGAAGAAAACCAAGAGAAAGATACCGCCAAGGTGTGCTACATCAACTATGGCGTGACCTTTACCATGGTGGCTACCTCTGCGGTTCGCGGCAGTGATGTGAACCCGGTATTTGCCTATCTGGGACAGCAGGCCGGCGCGCCCAAGTGGAACTTCTACAAGTACCTGGTCAGTGGCGACGGTAAACAGGTGCAGAGCTTTAACTCCAGAGTCAAGCCCGATAGTGATGAATTGATCAAAGCGATTGAATCTGTGCTTTAATATCTGACTTATTGATTTTCTATCTGAGGTGATTTTGGCTAAGTTTATCGGTCTTGATAAAGACAAGGGCCACGCCGGGCGTGGTAAAACCGGGATATTGCTGTTGAATCTGGGAACGCCGGACGCACCGACACCCGCGGCGGTGCGGCGTTATCTGGCCGAATTTCTCTCCGATCCCAGGGTGGTGGAGATCCCCAAGGCGCTGTGGAAGCTTATTCTCCATGGCATTATTCTCAGGGTCAGGCCGGCCAAATCGGCGGCCCTTTACCGTGAGGTGTGGACTGATAAGGGCTCGCCACTGATGGATATCAGTGAGCGCCAGACCCAGGCCTTGGCAGAAAAACTCAAGGCCGAAGGCGTTGAAGCCGAAGTTGCCTTGGCGATGCGTTACGGCAACCCGGCGGTGGGCGATGTGCTCAAACGCCTGCACAATCAAGGGGTCGATAAACTGGTTGTGCTGCCGCTCTATCCTCAATATGCCGGTCCTACCACGGGCTCTGCATTTGATGCCATAGCCAAAGAGTTGACTCAATGGCGTTACCTGCCGTCACTGCATTTTATCCATACCTACCACGATAATCCGCTGTTTATCGAGGCGCTGGCCGAGTCCATCGAAGCAGACTTTGCTCAACACGGCAAACCGCAGAAATTGGTGCTGTCGTACCATGGTATGCCGGAGCGGAATCTCAAACTGGGCGACCCTTACTACTGCTTCTGTATCAAGACCTCAAGATTGTTGGCCGAGCGTCTTGGGCTGGCAGAGGATGATGTGATCAGCAGCTTCCAGTCCCGTTTCGGCAAGGCCAAATGGCTGGGCCCTTACACGGATGAAACCATGATGGCTCTGCCAAAGCAGGGGATCACGGATGTAGCCGTTGCCTGTCCTGCATTCAGCGCCGACTGCCTGGAAACTCTGGAGGAGATTGCCGGGCAGAACCGTGAGTTTTTCGAGCAGGCCGGTGGTAAGTCATTCCGCTATATAGCGGCGCTCAATGACAGACCGCGCCATATAGAGATGATGGCGGAGTTGGTTCGTCCCTATCTGTAAGCGCTCGTCTCCCTATCCAGGGCTGCAGTCCGGCAGCCCTGCCAACAATATTTGACACTGCCGCTGTTTGCAGATCGCTTCGCTGCCCTTGTTGCCTGTCACGCTATGCCTTAGCTTGGCAAGTTGAATGTTAATTTATGGTTAACAATACAGGAATAAGGATAAGGCATCATGGATCGCGAGCAGATATATGCCAGCATGGCCGGAGAGGGTCGACTGGATTATGAAAAGTACCTCAATACTCCCAAATTGCTCAGCTGTCAGAAGCCCTATGAGCAGCTGTGTAACGCCGATGAGCTGCAGTTTCAAATAGTGCATCAGTCGGAGGAGTTGTGGATGAAGCTCATCTGTTACACCCTGCTGGAGATTGATGAGCGTATGGCTGCTGGGGAGACCTTTAAGGTGTTGACCCTGTTTGCCCGGGTACATAAGGCGATGGGGTTTCTTATCGAGCAACTGAGTATTCTTGATACCATGTCCATCAAGGATTATCAGGCAATTCGGCTGCAGCTGGGCAACGGCAGCGGTCAGGAATCACCGGGATTCAAAACCCTGTTGCAGCTTTATAAGCCGCTGTGGCTCACCTTTGAGCGAGTCTATCTTGAGCAAAAGGGGCTGACGGTCGAGCAGATATACAACAGTGAATACCATCATGATGAAAGCTATATGGTGGCCGAGGCCATGATAGAGTACGACCAGCTGTTTCAGCACTTCCGTTACCATCACATCAAACTCATTCACAGAAGCATAGGCATAGACAGCATGTCGCTGAAGGGGCGCAGCACCGAAATCCTCAACTCAGGTATGAAGATGCAGTTTTTCCCTAAACTATGGCAAATTCGCGGTCAGATGACAGATATCTGGGGCGGTGTTTACGGCGTCAAACGCGACTCGATTGCCGACTGAGGAGCCTGGAATGTCGTTGAAATCGCGTTTTCATCTGCCCGAAGGGCACTATTTTTTGTCCCACTCTGTGGGCGCCATGCCAAAGGGCTGCGAAGCTGCGGCCAGCGAGTTTCTCGGCGCCTGGAAGCATCAAGGCGGTGACGCCTGGCCTGTGTGGCTCGAGGGGGTTGAGCAGTTTTTGCAGCAACTTGCGGCTTTGACCCGAGTTCCTGCCAGTGGCTTTTGCCCGCAGCTGAATCTCTCTTCGGCTTTATCCAAGCTGGTCGGCGCCCTGCCGAATGCCAAGCCCGGTCAGCGGATCTTGGCCACCGAACTGGATTTCCCCTCCATGGGGTTTGTATTGCAACAGGCCGAGAAGAAGGGCTACCGCCTGCAGCTGCTTGAGCCGCAAGCCGGGCTGGTGTCTTTGAACCAGTGGCAACAGGCCTTGGGAGAGGATGTGGCGCTGGCCTTTATCACCCATGCCATTTCCGAAACCGGTCAGTTGCAGTCCGTGAGTGAAATTTGCGCTTTGGCCCGAAGCTTAGGAGTAATGACTGTGGTGGATATTGCCCAGTCTCTCGGAGTCATACCGATAGATTTGGGGCAGTGGCAGGCTGATGCTGTCTTGGGTTCCTGCGTTAAATGGTGTTGCGCTGGCCCGGGGGCGGCCTTTTTATGGCTCAGCGATAGGTTGGCCCAGACGCTGGAGCCTGTGGATCTGGGATGGTTCTCCCATGAGGCGCCGTTTGAGTTTGATATCCATGATTTTCGCTATGCCAAGGGAGCAAAAAGGTTTTGGGGGGGCACGCCTTCTGTATTGCCTTACATGCTGGCGGCGGCGTCACTGCAGCAGCTGCGCGCTTTCGGCGATAGTCAAATTTATCAACACAATCAGCGCTTGGGGCAGGGGATCCTGGATTGTGCCCTGAGTTATGAACTCAAGGTGGTGACGCCCAATATCAGCGGCGAGCGCAGTGGCACTGTGGTAGTCGATTTCGCCGATAGGCAGGCGGCGCAGCAAGTGTTCAATAGATTGGGGATCAAGACAGACTTGCGCCCAAGGTTCGGCTTTCGCTTTTCGCCGCATATCTATACCGATGGTGAGGATATGGAGGCTTTGCTGCAGGGGCTCAGACAGTTGGCCGGCAAAAGGCTCTGAGAGCTAGTGGGCAGGATCTGGGGCCGATTTAGATGAGACTCATTCCTGGGGAAGCCGAAATAAGATTGGGCCAGCTGCGGCTTAAATTCTCCGGGAGTCTTTAAGCCACTGAGGTTTCAGTACTGGTTCTCGAAATAGCTTTCGATGATCAGCACAGCAGAGACGGCATCGATCTGGCCCTTGGTCAGCGCCTTGAAGCCACCGAGTTCAAATAACCTGGCCTTGGCATCGGCCGTGGTCAGGCGTTCATCCTGGGTGGCCACTTTGACACCGAAACGCCCGGCAATACGGTTGGCAAACTTACGGGCTCTCTGGGTCATCTCCTGCTCTGTGCCATCCATATTGAGTGGCAGTCCCACCACCACGAGATCCGGTTGCCATTCTTCGATTAAAGCCGCTATCTGCTGCCAATCGGGAATACCATCCACTGCCTTGATGGATGTCAGTGGGCTGGCACTGCCGGTCAACTGCTGACCTATGGCTATGCCTATGCTCTTGGTGCCGAAATCGAAGCCCAGTACGGTTTTTGCAGTCATTTTGCCTCTGTAATCAAGCGTGTCCCATCTGGCTGGACATTTGCCAGATATCGAATCCCAGTGACTGGGTGGCCTTGAGCCAACGATGCTCATGGGGAGTATTGAACAGTATCTCGGGTGTGGCGGGAATGGTCAGCCAGCTGTTTTCCGCCAGTTCTTGCTCCAGCTGGTGGCGGCTCCAACCCGCGTATCCCAGCGCCACCAGAAAATGTTCCGGCGCCTTTGAGGTGCCAAGAGAGGTGAGAATATCCCGTGAACTGGTCAGCATTATCTCGTCATTGATGGCAGTGCTGTTGGCCCAATAGGGTTGACTGCTGTGCAGTACAAAGCCCCGCTCCGGGTTGACCGGGCCGCCCACGAGTACGCTGTTGTCTACTGATGGCTTGAGGGATACCTCTTCTGCCAACTCCATCTGCAGTAGCAACTCGTCAACTTCAATACCTATGGGGCGGTTGACCATGAGTCCCATGGCCCCCTTGTTGTCATGCTCGCACACATAGATGAGTGAACGCTCGAAGAAGGTATCATCGAGCGAAGGCATGGCGATAAGAAAATGATTTTGCAAACTGTCCATCATACTGCTCCTGGTACTTGTTGCCTGTCAGCCGCCGGCCAGCTTCACCTTGTAGCCCAGCTTCTCCAGCAGGCCCTGGAGTTGCTCTCGATTGTCGGTTTGAATCTCGATATCGAACGCTTTTACTGTGCCGCCGCAACCGCATTGCTTCTTGAGTTTTTGCGCCAGATCTTTCAGCGCCTTGGCGTCTAGTCCCAGCCCTTTGATCACTGAAACACCTTTGCCTTTGCGGCCCTTGCTGTCTTTGTGGATCCGGACGATACCATCGGATGTCGGGACTGTGGCTTGTTCCTTGGGCTGGCTAATACGGCCTTTGTCGGTACTGTATACCAAACTGACATTGGGATCTGTTTTCATTGTTGATGCTGAACTATGGCTTATGGGCGCAGTCTAACAGATTTAGCTTAAGCGCCCAATGGCTTGCTCCAAGCCGCTGAAATCAAAAAAAAGCCACCGTTAAGGTGGCTGGTAAAAACTGAAATTGCGCAGGGAACAAGATCAGTAACCGGCGTGGATGCCGGCAATCACAAGAAATGTCAGGAAAGCAGTATTCCGCCAAGCACTGCCATCACAGATAAAAAGGCGCAGGGCAGCATCAGTATTCTTAGCTTGGGCAACAGTAGTGTCAGTGTCGTCAGGACGAAACCGAAAGCGGCCAGATCAAAAGGTGAAATCTGTTGCTCGACCAATCTGGCACCGAGCCAACCGAGAATGAGCAGCGGCAGGATAAGCAAACGTCTGGCTTGATTGATGCTGCCTATTCCAGCCAGTTGCTGGGTTTGTTGCAGCAAAGAGTTTCGAGTCAGCAAAACACCACTGGCAATAATAAAGAATGCGAGATACCAAAGCATCATGAGTCATCCAAGGTTTAATCTAGATGATAATCATTATCATTTGGTGGTGTGCTGAAGTCAAGCTGAATCGGTAAACTAAATTTTGTTAAATTCGGTTGTAGAGCAGAAGATTGAAATGTAAGCTGATTTCATGGGGTTTTGTGGCCATTTTCAGGCCTGGGTAAACGAGGAAATTTCGATGAAGTATCTGATAACAGCCGCAATGGCACTGATGCTAAGTGCTTGTAGTACACTGAATACTGGCTGGGATTATGACCCGGGTGTGAACTTCAGCCAGTACAAGAGTTATGCCTGGGTGGAAAAGCAATCCGAAGACACCAGCTATCATCTGGATGGTTTGATGGATCAGCGAGTACGTGATGCCTTGGATCGGCAGTTGGCACAAAAGGGCCTGCAGATTGCTACCAAGGAAAACGCCGATATCCTGGTTAACTATCTGACCAAAGTAGACAAGAAAATCAATGTCGACACTTTCAACACCAACTATGGTTACAACCCATACTGGGGGCCGGGTTGGGGCTGGGGCGGCAATATGCAGACCCAAACCACAGTACGCGAATATGAAGTCGGTACTTTGATTGTGGATCTGGTGGACGCCAAGTCCGGCAAACTCATCTGGCGCGGATCAGTGGCTGACACCATTCGCGACAGCGATACTCCGCAAAAGCGAATTGCCAAGGTTAACGAGGCGGTTGCCAGTGTTATGAGCAACTTCCCGCCCAAGGTGGAAAAATAACCTCTGAGTTCCACTAGGTCCATTTAGGAAATCCGGTATCGGAATAAAGCGGCGCAAAGCCGCTTTATTGTTTTTTAAGCAGTTCACACAGCAGTTGCCTCATTCTGACATTGACTCTGGATATCTGGCTGACCGATGACTGGAGTACATCTGCATTAGCCTTCAAGCCGCCTAGTTCAAAATCCAGTTTTACGGCCAGCAATTCCCCCTTACTCATAGCCTCTTGGACCAAGGGCAGTTCTGTGGACACAGTGACAGGCGTGAGTGTTTTCTTAAGTCTTATGCTATTGAGTGGAACTACTTGTACAACCTGGGGTTTAAGCGGTTTTACGGCAATAACCCTGATGCGTGTGGTATTGGACTCAGGTTATTGCATACCCTTGGGGGGGAAGGCCGACTCATTTTGGTGACGGTTCCCGCTATTACCTGGGCGCTGGAAACCAGTTTGCTCAACGCTTTTTTCATCGAAGCCGGTATTCTGGGAGCTTCTTATTCTACAACCCCTTGTTTAACTGGCTCTATTACTGCTTGCGGCGCACGTCCATCGGCCCATCAAGGTGTTTTATTAAAAGGTAACTACTATGTAGGAGATTTCTGCTGCAGTAGCAACTCATTACCGCAGATGTTGGTTTATCTTGGCTAAAATTAAAGACGATTATACAATGCGTTAGCCGGTGACCTGTGACTTGGCGCACTAAAGCCAAGTGAACCGGCGGCGGATTGTGTTCTGCCTGAAACTCATCTATATAGTTGAAGGATTGATAGTTAGGGAGGCCTGGGTGAATCGTTATTTGGGCTTGGCGGGGGGGATTCCGCTGCTGTTGCTGAGCAGCGCTGTGCTTGCCTGGGAAGATTCTGACGGTGACGGTGTCCCTGACACTAAAGATGCCTGTCCCGATACCCCGGCACAGGCAGCTGTGAGCGCCAATGGTTGTGTCTTGGATAAGACCCCCTCCATGACGGATATCTGTTTACCGACAACGTCCGGTGGTGTCTATCCCCAAAATTGCGATACAGCCAATCCAATAAGGCTGTATTTCGACTTGGGTTCGGCGCAGATCCCCCTGGCGCAGTGGCCGCAACTTGCCAGAATGAAAGCATTTCTTCATCAATATAAGGTAAACTTGCATATTGAAGGACATGCCGACATCAGCGGCTCAGATGCCATAAATCAACCTTTGTCAGCAGCTAGGGCCGAAAGTGCCAAAATGGTGCTGATTGAGGATTATGGTTTTCCGGGGGCACAATTCAGTACTCACGGATATGGCAGCAAGCAGCCTGCCGCAGATAATACCAGTGTCTTGGGTCGCAGCCTTAACCGCAGGGTTGAGTTTGTGGTCGATTTAAAAAAGTAAGTTAAATAAGGTTTGTAAGGGAGTATTTTAATGGAAAATCTCGAAGGGCTGTTCAAACAAGCGCCCGAGTTAATCGCGGCCTATGGCATCAAGATACTGCTTGCCATTGTCATTTTCTTTGTCGGTAAGTATTTGTCCAATGTGGCCAAGAAAGTCACTGCCAAAATGTTGGGCAAGCGCAAGATAGATCAGACAGTGGTTTCCTTTGTTGCCAATATGGCTTGGGCTGTGGTGTTTGTATTTACCGTTATCGCTACCTTGGGGCAGCTAGGTATTCAGACAGCCTCTCTGGTTGCGGTTCTCGGTGCTGCCGGTTTGGCCGTGGGTTTGGCACTGCAGGGCTCACTGTCCAACTTTGCCGCCGGTGTCTTGATGGTACTGTTCCGCCCTTGCCGTGTGGGTGACTATGTTGAAGCCGCAGGTGTTGCCGGTACTGTAGATGAAATCACCATCTTCTCTACCCGCCTGAAAACGCCGGACAACAAGGTCATCATAGTGCCTAACTCCACTATCATGAATGGTAGCATCACCAACTACTCTGCCATGGACAAGCGCCGTATCGATCTGGTGATCGGGGTTTCTTACGATGCTGATATCCGTCATACCAAGCAAATACTGACAAGCATTCTCGATAATCACGAGAAAGTACTGAAAGAGCCTGGCTATACTGTGGGTCTGCACACACTGGCTGACTCTTCGGTCAATTATGTGGTTCGCCCTTGGGTGAAGTCCGCTGATTACTGGGGGGTATACTTCGAACTGATGGAGCAGATTAAACAGTCTCTGGACGAAAACGGCATTGGCATTCCATATCCTCAGATGGATCTGCATGTCAAAGAGCTACCTTCCAAGTAAGCTCTTAGAAGAAGACCGGCAGATGCCGGTCTTTTTGTGCCTGTGTTCTGATAATTCGTTATATTAGCCAGATCAAATTTAAAGCGGCAGCGAGGGAGAAAACTATGTTGCAACTGACAAAGTGGAGTGTTGTGTGTGCATTGACCTTGGTAAGTGCCACGGCTATGGCAGCTGAAGGGAAAGTGGCCGCCGAAGTCAAAATGGGTGGCCAGAGCGTCACTCTGATGGGCAAATTGCCCGAGCTTAACCAGCTTGCTCCAGGGTTTAAGGTGGTGGATGACAAGTTTGCCCCAGTGACCTTAAGTGACTTCAAGGGTAAGACGATACTTATCAGTGCGGTTCCCAGTCTGGATACCGGCGTCTGTGCCCTGCAGACCAAGAGATTCAATAAAGAGTTCAGCAAGTTTGATGATTCAGTGGTCATGTTGACCGTCAGTGAAGACTTACCCTTTGCCCAAAAACGTTTCTGCAAGGTGGAGAATGTAAATAAAATCAAGGTATTGTCAGACTCTGTCTGGCGCGACTTTGGTAATAAGTATGGTTTGTTGATCCCAAATCGAGGCTTGCTGGCCAGAGCGATATTTATTATCGATACCAATGGCCAGCTCAAGTACCGTGAGTTGGTGGCGGATGTGTCTCACCACCCGGATTACGATGCGGCGCTCAAGGCCTTGAAAGAAATCAGCCAGGGACAAATATAAGGCTAAGAACACCATGTGTCTCGGCCCTTTGGCGCTGGCTTGGGTTCAGCGGCTGAGGCTTTTAAGCCAGGCAATTTCTTCGGGCCAGATCTCTGGGCGTATGGTTTCTAATATCAAAGGTATCCTCTTGGTGGCGGGGTGGCCGAGAATATACTCGAAAGCGGTTTTGCCTATTTCGCCCATACCTAAGGAGTCGTGGCGGTCGACCCGGCTGCCGAGCCCTGTCTTGCTGTCGTTGAGGTGCATGCCCTTGAGGTATTGAAAGCCCACGATATGGCCAAAGGCATCAAAGCTTTCCCGGCAGCTTTCCTGAGTACGGATGTCGTAACCTGCGGCAAACATATGGGCGGTATCCAGGCAAACGCCGACTCGGGATTTATCCTCAACCCCGTCTATGATCTGCGCCAGTTGTTCAAAGCTGTGTCCCAGGTTGGAGCCTTGGCCCGCGGTATTTTCGATGACGGCACAGACGCCATCACAAGCTGCCAATGCCAGGTTGATTGAATCGCTGATGTTACGCAGACAGTGGTTTTCACTTATCTGTCGCAAGTGGCTGCCGGGATGAAAGTTCAGCAAGGTTAATCCCAATTGTTTGCAGCGAAGCATCTCATCGACAAAGGCATCGCGGGATTTTTCCAGCAGCAAGGGATCCGGGTGTCCCAAGTTAATCAGATAGCTGTCGTGGGGCAGAATTGCCTCGGGTCTGAACCCCAGCTGTTGGCAGTTTTCCTGAAAGGCGGCGATGGACTGTTCGGTTAAAGCTGCTGCCTGCCAGCGCCGTTGATTTTTGGTAAACAGTGCAAAGGCACTGGCCCCTATCTTGTGGGCATTAAGGGGAGCATTTTCCACGCCACCCTGGGCGCTGACATGGGCACCAACCCACCTTTCCTGACTCGTCACCCAGACTCCTCTATAGCGTTTGGCAAGCTGGATAAGTCGCTAATATTGCAAACTTGTCTATGCTTGAATGACTGAAAAACAACGGAAAGGGACTTTAACGTGTTTTCCTCTGCGGCTCAAACCGAATTCCCTGGCGACTGGTCCCGACTGCTTATTGAACTGGCTAAATTGCAACTGGGGTTGACCCAGGGACAGGACGTATTGCCGGCCCTGTGCCAGACCCTGGTTCATACCTCAGGGGCAGAGGCCTTGCTGATGGTGGAGCGTTCAGAGTTAGGGGGCAACGATATGCCTGAGTCAGTCACCTGCTGGTGTCGGGATCCGGTTATCTATCTGACACTTTGGAGCAGTGTTAATCAGTGGGTCAAAGAAGCGGGCCAGCAAGAGTTGCACCAATGGTTGAAGTTTACCGTCTGGCCCATCAAAGATTCGGAACTATTGCTGTTTTTTCACTCATCGGCTCCCGGGTGGTTTGAGTCTTTGGCTGCATGCCAGGCCAGTATCGGCCCTTTGGTGGGCGCCATCTATCAATGTCAGCTCAGTCGCAGTTCATCACAGTCGGTAGAGGATGAACTCTGCTTCAAGGCCGTTATAGACGGTGCCGATAGTTTATTGCTGCTTTTTCGTCTCGAACCTGAGCAGGAACCTATTCTTTATGCCAACCCGGCGGCAACTGCTGTGACCTTATATGCCAACCGGGAGTTGGTGGGTGCCAATTTGACCGCCCTGTTGTTTGAAGGCGAAGAAAGTGATTCCTTTCGAGAACAGTTACACCGCAAGAGCAGTTATAGCGGGGAACTTTGGTGTCATAAGGGCGATGGCGGCAGGGAGTTATTGCATCTCAACTGTTACTGTATTTCCCGAAGTCGGCGTGTATACGCCATTATAGGTCGCGATTACAGCGAGCAGCATCAGTTGCAGCAGGCCGTGGCCAGAACCCAGAAGATGCAGGCCATTGGGGAGTTGGTCGGTGGCATAGCCCACGACTTCAACAATATTCTCGGGGTATTGAAGGGCAACCTGGAGTTAATGCAGCTTAAAACCTCTGATCCCAAAGCTGAAAAATACCTCAATACCGCCTTTAAGGCCTGCCAGCGAGGCACAGATCTGACTCGCAGACTGTTGTCATTTTCGCGCCAGGAACAGTTCAATGCCGCGCCTTGCCAGGTCAATGAGGTGATTGAAGGTTTGCAGGAGTTGTTTGCCAAGTCCTTGACCAGTCAAATAACGCTGAGTATTGAGCTGGCACCGGATAACAAGCCTGTGATGCTCGACAAAGGGGATCTGGAAGACGCCTTATTGAATCTGCTGCTCAATGGTCGTGATGCCATGGAGGGCAAGGGAGAGCTCAAGATCCGTACCGGCAGTTGCTATTTGAGTGGTTATCTGCCCGGGATCGCCATAGGCAAGACCCAGGTGGAGCCCGGGCATTATGTATGGATCAGTGTGATTGATAGCGGCAATGGAATTCCAAAAGCCTTTCAGGACAAGGTATTCGACCCATTTTTTACCACCAAGGACAAGAGCAAGGGCACAGGTCTTGGACTAGCCATGGTGTACGGTTTTGTTAAACGTTCCAAGGGTTATATCGCCATTTTGAATACTGGGGCGAGTGGCACTGAGTTCAGATTATGGTTTCCGCAGAGTCGCAAACTGACACTTGAACCTCAGCTTGGCTCCTACACAAGTGAAGTGCCCAGAGTCAGGCGTCCGATAAAGGCGATAGTGGTGGATGATGAGCCGGAAATGTTGGAAGTGATGGCTGACTATTGCGACCTGCTGGGAATAGAGGCTGAGTTGTTCCACGACCCCCTCATAGTGCTGCAACGCTACGAGCAGCAGCGTTGTGATGCCGAGCTTCTTATCACAGATGTGTTGATGCCTGGCGGTATCAACGGCTATGAACTGGCTCAAAAACTCAATGTTAAACACTCCTTGCTGGTGTTGCTGATCTCCGGTTTTATCCAGAACATAGGGATTTCCAGTGCCGATGAGATGCCGTTTCCGGTACTGCATAAACCCTTTGAACTGACAGGATTGATTCTGGCGCTCAAGCAGGTGGGAATAAGGTTTGCTGATGACAGTAAGGGAGAATTATGGACAATTTAACTGTCTGGGTGGTGGATGATGATCTTGATTATCTGACTTTGATAGAGGAAGTCTTGCAGGATGATTACTTAGTCCAAGTTTTTGACTCGGCAGCAGTTTATTTGTCGGCGTTGGAATCGGCGACACCGGAAATCATCCTGATGGATATCAACCTACCGGATTCCAGCGGTGTGGACCTCTGTGCTCACTTGCAATCACAGGGGCGGGAGGCGTCAGTGGTATTTGTTTCCGGTATGAATACCCTCAATGAGCGCCTTAAAGCCTATGAGGCTGGGGCGGTGGATTTCATCGCCAAACCCTTTGAGTTGAAAGAGCTGTTGGCCAAGGTTCGCAGTGTGGCGCAATATCAGCAGCGCAAACAGTCGCTGATGCAGGCTGAGTCCATGTCGAGAAACATGGCGTTTCAATCCATGAGTGAATCGTCCCAATATGGCTGCGTGCTGCAGTTTTTCCGCCAATGTTTCCTTTGTAATAACTTTCGTGCCCTTGCCGATGCCTTTTTTGAACTGATGAGTCAGCTCAATCTCAATACCTGTCTGAAAATATGCACAGACAGCACCGAGTACTTTGTGCCGGACAATGCCCAGATAAGCCCGATAGAAGCCAATATTTTCGAGCTTTTGGATAAACAAGGACGCTTGTATGACTTTGGTAACCGAACCATGTGCAACGACAAGCATGTGTCATTCTTGATCAAGAATATGCCCGTCGAGGATGAGGTGTTGTATGGCCGCCTCAGGGACGTAATTGCCGTTGTGGTCGAAGGATTGGAGGCCAGGGTATTGGATATAGAACGCCAGCAGATGCTGCGTCGGGTGATGGATAGGTTACACCTGTTGATGAAACAACTGGGCGATTCCATGCAGCAACAGGATCAGCGTTTCTGTGATGCCTTATCGGGGATCACCACAGAAATTCGCAGTAGCTTTCACGTGTTGGACATGACAGAAGAGCAGGAGAGCTATTTTACCTCCATGGTCGAGCGGCACCTGCGCGAAGCCAGCTCTGCCGGTGAAGCATTTAATCGTATCCGCAGTTCTCTCAAAGGAATGTTGGTGATGATGGAGGAAAGTCTGCGGGGCTGATATGCTTGCTAAAGCTTGGATAAGAGCCAATAACAGTATGGCCGGATAGCCTCACGGGACAAACAGTGCTTAGATAATAGATGTTGTACTTACCGCTAATTTATGAATTGTTGATTTAGAAGGTTATTTTCCTTGATCTTTATCATGTCCCTGGAAAACATCTATGGTTAGTATTGAGTAATCTTTGGCCTGTTTACTACTATTACCTAGAAAGGCCCGACTCAAGATGGAGTGCCCTATGCTGCAAAGATTGATGAATGACCACAAGCATATTGCCATATTGCTGAAGTTGCTAAAGGGGAAATACCAGAAGCTGGCCGAAGGTGAGCATGTCAATTTTAATCTGGTACGGGATGTTGTTGAGTACATGCAGGGCTATGCCGAGCATAGCCATCATCCGCTCGAAGACATCATTTATGACTACTTTCTTATCAAGGAGAGTCGTACCGAGCCAACCAGGCGCCTTGAACAGGAACATCAAAAGCTAATCGATGCCTCATCAACCTTGATGGCGACCCTCAACCTTATTCTCAATGATGTCGTCGTGGCCAAGGAAAAATTGGTTACTGAATTAAAAGAGTATGTAGATTTGCAGGAAAAGCACATGCTATACGAGGAAAGGGAAATTTTTCCTCTGCTTGCCAAGAGCCTGCAGGATGAGGATTGGCAGAAGATCCAAAGTATGTGTGAATTGAAGTTGATAGAGGATCCTTTGTTCAGCAGTGATGATAACCAGTTGTTTGATGAGCTGAGAAACTACATTCATACAGCCGATAGATAATTATATATTCTTTAACTTGCATTGAATGGATATTAAAAAAGAGCGCTACGCGTAATGCCGATCAGTTAAGACAGATCGCTTGACGATCTCACTGAAAGGATCAAAATCCGATGACCCCATGTCATCGGATTTTTTGAGGGTGTTCAAAATTCTGTGTCACGTTAAAAATCACAGATCGATGTGAGCATCCAGTCGTCCTTCAAAATGGATGGACAGCTGAGATAGCGTTAAATTCCAGTTTTGAATCGGGTGTGACCACCGCTCCTGAGCCTTCAATATACCGGCGTAGAGCAGTTTGAGTAAACTGTTCTCGTTGGCAAAACCACCCTTGGTTTTCGTCAGTTTACGAAACTGACGATGTACGGCCTCAACCGCGTTCGTGGTGTAGATAGCCTTACGCACGTATTCCGGGTACTTAAAATAGGTCGATAACAGCGCCCACTTGTTGCGCCAGGACTTGATGACCACAGGATATTTGTCGCCCCATTTGGCTTCCAGCTCGTCCAGCGCCATCTCAGCTGCATTGAGGGTTGTGGCTTTATAGACACACTTTAAATCAGCCATAAACGCCTTCTGGTTTTTAGACGCTACGTATTTCATTGAGTTACGAATTTGATGAATGATGCATGACTGCACCTCTGTATGTGGGTAAATGGTTTCAATGGCTTCAGGGAAGCCTTTAAGGCCATCGACACAGGCAATCAGGATGTCTTTAATTCCGCGACTATGAAGATCGGTTAGTATACTTAGCCACTGATGTGCACCTTCAGTGTCTGAGATATACAAGCCCAACA
>NZ_JBKORL010000091.1:0-58195 GCF_047314525.1 Shewanella sp. BJSY2023SW007
ATAGACATAAAAAATCGGAAACCTACAAACAGGTTTCCGATTGTCTCTCATCAGAAGGATCGGTCAACCGATCCTTATCTGATCTACATTGCGCCGAGTGGTGGGCCTTTTTGTTGAGTTTGTGGAGTGACCCCGATGCGTCGAATTTTACCTATCATGACCCTGTTATTGTCGCTGGCCTTGCTGATCCCCGGGGTGACTCAACCTATTTTGAGTGTCAGTGGCACAGTGGAAAAGGCCGAACTGACCGAAGCCGGGTTGGACATGATTGCCGAAGCCGTCAGTGATGACTCGGGGCGCGACAGTGCCAGGGGAATGCTGGCGATGATTAGCGGTATGCTGGGGCTGAACAACCTTCAAGGTGAAATGGAGGTGTTCAACAAGACCCGTAGTATCTGGGGCACAGTGACCGAGCTGCATCAACACGGCAATACCCTGGTGGCGGCGCTGGTGATGCTGTTTTCCGTGATAGTGCCGGCCTGCAAGCTGGGGCTGATGCTGCTGGCTCAGGCACCGCTGTCCAGTAAGGTGCGGCAGATCATCGACAGTATTACCGCGGCCATTGCCAAATGGTCCATGGCCGATGTATTTGTGGTGGCGCTTATCATCACCTATATGGCCGGCAACGCCTCGGCCGGCATGGGGGATTTGGTTCACACCCACGCCAGCCTGGAGTCGGGCTTCTGGTTTTTCCTCGGCTATTGCCTGTTGGCCATCGCCGGCCAGTATTGGCTTAAACCCCGTCAGTCCTGACCCAGCACGCCGTCTGTCGCTATCGGTACTATCCAATAGCGGCAGGGGTTGTGACGGCAGACCTCCGCCAGGGTTTGCAGTAGCGCCTGCTGTGACTCTTGCGGATGCATCACCTCGAACTTGTAGAATTCCCGATACCCTTCCACCTGCTCCTTGAGATTGAAGTGGCTGTGCTCGCGGCTGAAGCCACAGATATTGATCAGGCTGAAGCCGGAGAGGTAGTCCAGCGACATCAGGGTGTCGACCACATCGTCTTTTAGATTGTGCTGCACTATCAGCACCAAGAGTTGTTTCATTGGCGTTTCTCCAGGGTTTGATACAGCAGTGGCAACAGATAAAGGGTGGTGATAGTGGAGGTGATCAGCCCGCCTATGACCACGATTGCCAGCGGCCTTTGAATTTCGGCGCCGGGCCCGGTGGCAAAGGCCAGCGGGATCAGGCCGAACATGGCGGTGGTGGCCGTCATCAAAATCGGCCGCAGTCGGCGGGCGGCACCTTGTTCGACCCGCTCACTGAGGCTGGCAAACAGATGCCGCGACTGTTCATAGTAACTGACCATCACCACGCCGTTGAGCACGGCTACCCCCAGCAGGGCGATAAAGCCCACTGAGGCCGGCACCGACAGGTATTCGCCCGAGATAAACAGGCTGAAGATACCGCCCATCATGGCAAAGGGGACGTTGGCCAGGATCAGCAAGGCTTTGGAGATATTGCCGAAGGTGGTGAACAGGATCAGGTTGATCAGCATCAGCGCCACGGGCACCACCAACAGCAGGTTACGGGTCGCCCGTTGCTGGTTCTCGAATTCGCCGCCGAAATTCAGGCTGTAACCGCTGGGCAGAGACAGCTCAGCGGCCAGCTTGCCCTGTAGTTCTTCGACAAAGCCGACGATATCGCGGCCGCTGACATTGGTGGTGACCACGGCAAAACGGTTGCCTTGCTCGCGTTCAATCAGTATCGGCCCTTCGCGATAGCTTATTTGCGCCAGTTCACCAAGGGGCCTGAGGCTGGCATCCGGCATTACCAATAGCCTTTGCTCCAGTTGCGGCAGGCTGTTGATACCATCTGCTGCCTGGGCGATCAGCACGGGAGTTCGCTTCTTGCCCTGGATTATCTCGGTTATGGCCAGGCCTTCCAGTTGGCTCTTGAGATATCGGCCAAACTCATCGGCACTCATGTTGTAACTGCGGGCCAAACCCTCCTTGAGGCGGAGGTTGATAAAGGGGCTGCCTTCGGTCATGGCGGTTTTGACATCCTGGCTGCCGCGAGTGGCGCTGGTCAGGTGTGCCGTCTCGCTGGCCAATCTTGAAAGTGTCTCAAGATCTTCACCGAAAATTTTAATCGCCACATCGCCTATGCTGCCGGTAAGCATCTCGGAGACCCGCATCTGGATAGGTTGGGTGAAGTTGAAATTGATCCCCGGAAACTTGAGCACTTCGGTGCGTATGGCATCGATAAGCTCCTCTTTGCTGGCAAAGCGCCACTCCTCCACGGGTTTAAGTTCCATGAAGACATCGGTTTCATTCAGCCCCATGGGATCCAGCCCCAGTTCATCGGCGCCGGTGCGGGCCACCAACTGGCGTATCTCGGGGACAGTGGCCAGCAGGTGCTGCTCTATCTGAGTATCCAGTGCCAGCGAGGCCTGCAGCGAAATCGATGGGGACTTTTCCAACTGCAGAATAATGTCACCCTCATCCAGGGTCGGCATAAAGGTTTTTCCCACCTGAGTAAACAGCCCCAGGCTCAGTACCAGTGCCACCAGTGCCGTGGCGCAAAAAGCCTTACCGTGCTGTAACACCCACTGCAGACTGAGCAGGTAGCGCACCTTGAGCCAGCCAATGGCCTTGGGTTCGTTGGCCGCTTTTTCATTGACCAGATAGGAGGCCAGCACGGGGATCACTGTCAGCGACAGTGCCAGTGCCGACAGCATGGCAAACACTATGGTGATAGCCACTGGGGTGAACAGTTTGCCTTCGAGGCCGCTGAGAGTCAGTAGCGGTGAGAAGACTATGATCACTATCAGGGTGCCGGATACTACAGGCACGGCCACATCTTTGGTGGCGCGGTAGATGAGGTGCAGCCTGGGCAGGCGTTTGCCGCCGGCAATCTGGTTGACCATGTTCTCCACCACCACCACGGAGGAGTCCACCAACATGCCGATGGCGATCACCAAGCCGCCGAGGCTCATCAGGTTGGCCGACAGATTGAAGTAGCGCATCAGCATAAAGGTGGCCAATGCCGCCAGCGGCAGCGACAGTGATACTACCAATGCCGCCCGCAAGTTGCCGAGAAACAGCGCCAGCAACAGAATAACCAACACCACGGCCTCAAACAGGGCATCTGAAATGGTGCCTATGGCAGTGTCTATCAGGTTGGCTCTGTCGTAGAACACATTCAGCTGGCTGCCGGGAGGCAGGGTCTTTTCTATTTGGGCCAGCTTTTCCCGTACCAGTTTAATGACCTGATCGGTATTGGCATCCTTGAGGCCGACGATCAAGGCCTCTGTGGTTTCTTCACCATTACGGGTCACGGCGCCGTAGCGGCTGAGATGACCTATTTCGACTTTTGCAAGGTCTTGCAGGCGATAGCTGCCGCCCTGATTTGTGGCAATCACCAGTTGTTGCAGGGCCTCCAGCGAGTCGATGCGCCCTTCGGTGCGAACCGTCAGGTTATCTGTCCCTAGCGTGATGCGTCCGGCACCCGTGTTGCTGTTGTTGCTCTCGATACGGGCTATCAGTTCTTCCTGGCTGATACCGGCCTGAGCCAGAGCGACGGGATCCGGGGTGATCTGCAGTGTCTTGGCAAAACCGCCGAGAATGTTGACATCGGCGACTCCGGGCACGGTACGCAGCAGCGGCCTGACTTCCCATTCCAGCAACTGACGGCGTTCCAGCAGCGACAGCGAGGGATTCTCCAGCGAGAACATAAAGATTTCACTGAGCGGGGTGCTCATGGGGGCAACGCCGCCTTCCAGATCGGCGGGCAGCTTGTCCCATACCGCCGCCAAGCGTTCACTCACCTGTTGTCTGGCCCAGTAAATATCTGTGCCTTCGTTGAAGTCCAGGGTGATGTCGGTAATTGCATACTTGCTGGTGGAACGCAGTATCGCCTGCTTGGGGATCCCCAGTAGCTCAGTCTCAACCGGTACTGTCACCTGGGCCTCTATCTCTTCGGCTGTCATGCCGGGAGCCTTGAGGATGATTTTCACCTGGGTCGGCGAGATATCCGGGAAGGCGTCCAGCGGTAGCCCCAGCCAGGAATAGGCGCCGGCACCACAGAGCAGCAGCGCTGTTATCAGGGTAAACAGTCTTTGAGTCAGGGAGAAACGGATAATGGCACTGAGCATGCTATTCGCCCCCCAAACCCAGGAGTATGCCTTTGACGGCCGCCACTGAGTCGCTCAACACCTCGGCACCGACCAGAGTCTCATTGGGTGCCAGGAAGTAGCTGTCGGCGCTGGCGCCTAGCACTTGTACGTCGATTGGCCGCAGCTTGTTTTGGCTGTGACTCAGCACCTGGCTGCCAGTGCCCCAGGAATAGAGACTCTGCTTGGGCACCACCAAGGCATTGATGGCCTGCAGCGGAATAACCTGCAACTGCTGCCCGGGTTGCAGGCCGCAGCTTGGGGGAACGGCCTGGCTCCAGGCATCGACAAAGCCCTGTTTGGCCAGCTGGTCCTTGCGGCTAATCTGCAGTTGGCACTCTCCGGTCATCACGGCATTGACACTGTCTTTCTGGGCCAGGGGTAAACGCAGCTTAAGCCTGAGTTCGTCGGCGGGCAGTATCCCCAGCAGTGGGGCGCCGCTCATCAGCGGTTCACTGCTATCGCCGTATTGCAGCAGTCCGGCCATGGGCGCGTGCAATATCAGAGTCTCGGGATTGTCCCCCGGTTTAAGCAATTCACTGAAATGCTGCAGGTGTTCATATTGCAACAAGGTGTCGAAATACTGCCGGCTTATCTGCGACCAGGTTTCGGCACCTATGGCACCGTTGGCTCGCAGCTTTTGGTTGCGATCATAGCGTTGCTTGGCGAGCTTGAATGCCGCTTCGGCGGCGGCAAATTGCAGCTGAAAGTGGGCAATTTCGGCGCCCTTAAGTTGTACCAGTGCTTGGCCTTCATCGACCCATTCTCCTTCGGCCACCAACCAGCGTCGCTGTTGGATGGTTTCCGGGGCCGTGAGATAGAAGCTGCTGCCGGGCTGAGCCGCCAATATTGCCGGTACAGGGGCGGCCTCTATCTGTTGCACTTGGTTCACTGAGGTGAAGCTGAGTGTCAGCTTACCTAGGTCAGCAACCGAAATTTCCTGCGCCCACAGCGGGGAGAAGAACAGTGTCGACACCAGTGTGCCAACCAGGGTTTTAGGGGTCATAGGGTAACTCCGAGCGCTTGCAGTTGTTGGGAATGCAGCTGGGCTTGTGCCAGATGGTTGAGCGACAGCCTGGCTTGGGTATCCAGGGCCTCAAGATGGCGCCGCAGCCAGGACTCATACTGGGCTGGGCCTTGTTCGGCCGTGGTCAGCAGGGTTTCGCTGAGCTGTTTGCTCAGCTGCACGGCTTGTTCCAGCCCTTGCTGTTCTTGTTGTAGCTGGGCTTGACGACGTTTGAGTTGTTGTAACTGCAGTTGGCTCTGCAGTAGCTGCTGTTGTTGCTGTTGCTCCAGTTGCAGCCTTTGTTGCTGCAGTTCGCCAAGCTGTTGTTGGCTCAGGCCGTTGCCAACAGGTAAGGGGATTTCCAGTGCCAGACCCAGAGACTGTTCATCCTGTCCCAGAGTTGCAGTGTTTTTGGCCGTGACAGACATCAGCCAAGGAGTGTCATTTCCTTCGAGTTGAGCGTTTGTGGTGAGCTGCTGACGTTGCTGCTGCAGCGCCAGCAATTGCCACATGGGATGCCCGGCACCGGCATCATCCGGCAGTGGGGTGTCACTTTCATCCAGTGACGGCAGCTGTTGCAGCCCGGTCAGGCGCTTGAGTGCCTCATTGGCTTCTTGTTGTTGTTGCTCCAGTGGGAGTTTAGTGAGCGACAACTCCAGCAATTCACGTTTTAACAGCAGTACCGAAGTTGCCGGCATTTCACCACTTTGGCTCAGGGCCTGTTGCCGTTGCAGCAGTTGCTGCAGTACCTGTTGCTTGTGGCGTAGTTGCGCCAGCTCCTGCTCGGCTTGTGCCTGTTGCCACCAATACTGACGCAACAGACCTGAGAGATAGAGGCGCTGCAGCTGGCTTTGCAAGGCCAGCATGCGTTCGTTAATGGGCTTGAGCTTGGCATTCTGGCGCTGCATGGCCGGCGACTGAAAAGGCAGGTTGAGCGAGAGCTCCTGCTCATAGCTGTTGTGGCTTTCCAGGCTGCCCAGGTGGCTCAAACTGATGCTTGGCAAGCCTGTTAGCCAGTCCGAGCTGTGATATATTGGAGCCAGTTGTGCCGAAGAGGTGTGCAGCCTGTTTTGACTCAGGGACAAAAGGGCATCTCTGTCTGTTTCCGGGGCCGCTCTCAGCTGAAACACCATTAACAGTAGGCTACAACCCAGGTAGAGGGGGCGGATTTTCATGGGAGTGTCTCTTGGGGAAATACCAGCCGCCAGCCTGGCATTGATTTGGTTGGTTGTCTTCGGCAACCTGTATCATATTTGGGCTTATGGGACATATGTACCATAAGTTAACTACATGTTTTTGAAGATTATTAATCGGGAGTTGCGTCAATGAAGGATCTGGTGATGATAGGGCTGCTCAGCGTGATCATGACGCTGAACTTGCTGGATGTGTTGTCAGATATGCAACTTGGCGTGCCGACTTATCACATAGTGCAGGAGAGTATTTTGGTGGCGCTTTCCGCCTGTGGCGCCCTGTATATCAGTTTTGATCTGCTCCGCCGCAGCCGCGAGATGCAGCTACTCAAGTCAAAGTTAGCCAATGCCGATGCCAGGATCTGCAATATCTCCAGCCGAATGCAAGCTGCTCGCCAGGAATACACCCAGGCGGTACAGCAACAATTTGAACTCTGGTCGCTGACCCGCAGTGAGCAGGAAGTGGCTTTATTACTGTTGAAAGGCTTGAGTTTCAAAGAGATTGCCAGTGTTCGCAGCACCAAGGAGAAGACGGTGCGCCAGCAGGCATCGGCAATTTACGCCAAGGCGGATGTTGATGGCCGCCATACCTTCTGTGCCTGGTTTATGGAAGACTTTATTCAACCCGTTGCTAGCGCCGATACTTCACAGGCGGCCTAAGACGCGGGTGGCATCTGTCGTTTTGAAAGCGACTTGACACGCGTTTCTTGAAGCCAATCCTGCGGCGGCTGAGTGGGTAGGATTAGGCATTTGCTCCGGCAATTTTCCTCCTTGCTACTAGGCTGTCGCCTTCATAGAGAGTGGTTTTCCTGCCAGTTAATGCATATAAAAAGGAATAAAAAATTTTTTCTTAGTGCTTTGGGTTCTTTATTATTGAGAATCGATATTGGCACTCAGGCTCCACAGACACCAATAATAGCGGCATTATTTAACTGTGGAGGTGGCGGTGAAGCCTGGCTATATTCTGCTGTTTCTCTTACTGGTGGTACTGGCATCGACCCAGACTCAAGGCTTGTTGCGGGCTTTGATTGAACTCAGCGCCTTCGTAGGCTTTTGTTACCTGTTTTCAACTCTGCCAGAGAATATAGCCAAGAGACGAGCTGCCGATAAACAGCCAGAGGATCACCCCGAGAAGTAAGGGCTTACTACCACTCTGTTTTAATTTCCTGAGGGTGATACCGCAGCCAATCAGGAACAAACACACCACCAGGGTACGCTTCGCCAGTTCAAATAGCTCCTGATAGATAAATTGGCCCTGAGGCAACACACTGGTGATGGCGATAGCCAGGCAGTAAAACAGAATAAACCCGGGAATATTGAGTTTCCCCTTGCCACCAAACAACAAGGCGCTGATTGCCGCCAGAGGCACTATCCACAAGGCGCGTGCCAGTTTGATGGTGGTAGCTGTCTTAAGAGCTTCTTCACCGTAGGCAGACGCGGCGCCCACCACGGACGAGGTGTCATGAATGGCGATGGCGCTCCAAACCCCGAAGTCATGTTGGCTCAACTGCAGCAGATGACCTATCACGGGAAAAACAAACAGGGCAACCGAGTTGAGTACAAAGACGCAGGCCAGTGCAATGGCGGTTTGTTCGTTGCGGGCATTGATAGCCGGTGCCACCGCGGCGATGGCGCTGCCACCACAGATGGCCGTGCCACTGGCAATCAAGTGACCGACTCGTCTATCCAATCCCAAAACCCGAGTCAACGCCGTGCCCGCCAGCAGAGTCAGCAATATTGATCCCAGGATTAACGGTAAGTTGCCCACAGAGGCGTCGATCGCCTGTTGCAGCGGAATGCCAAAACCCAGACCGACAATGGAGATGGCCAGCAGTTTTTTGGTTAGTTTCCCAAGATCCCAGTCCGATGGCAGCCAGCCGAGATTAGCCAGCACAAATCCCACCAAAAGTGCCAGAGGTGAGGAGATGGCGGGGTGTAGGCAGGCGATGGCAAGCAGGCAAAACAGCCACTTTTTCTGCAGTTGGCTCATGGGCAAGAGATAGCAAGATTCCGGGGACGTTAGTATAAGTGAGGCAAAATGCTAGGAAAACTAAAATTAACTTAATGTTCAGCGTAAGTTTTGCTGAATCTCTGGCTAAGGCAACAGGATCAGGGAAGCCAGTTCCCCGATCCTGAGTCGATGTCACTTCTGGCAGAAGTTTGCTGTGTCTAATAAGGCCAAGTGTCTATGACGCTTTTGCGATTAGACTCGTGAAGACAACTGATATTCATGGCCATCTTTGGTGGTAAAGCGTTTGCAACTCTTGTTGCTGCGTGGCTGACCGCCATCATTGTGCAACAGGCTAATCCACTCACGCTTGAGTCTGTTGTCCTGGCAGCGACCATCGATGAGACAGCGTTCCAGCTGAATGTCTTCAATGGCGGCGCAGTCACGACTGCCGATACAGCCTTGGCGGTCAAAACTCAGCTCCAGGTGACAGTCGCGATCATCCTTGAGCAATATGGCTTCGGGCTCGCTGCGGTGGCCGCTCAGGGCGACAAACTGTTGTGGCTGTTTGAGGCCACATTGGCTGCCATCGGCAAAGCAGGCCAAGAGATGCTGATAGTAAACCACATAACAAACCACCTCGGCATGTGAGCCGTTTGCCAGTGGGAACAGCCGGTCAAGCAGTTGCTTGGCATTGGCCATCTTGTCGGCGATATGGCGTTCACCGAGTGCTTCCACGGCAAAGACGGCTTCGGCGATGAAAGGGTTGTGCTCTTGATTGATTTTTTGCTGCATAGTGGAGATGTTCATCGTCTCGCCCTCGTGTTTGCTTTCCTTGACCTGATGGCACTGTCGCCTCATGGCCGGACAATTCCTGTGAATTGCTTAATTTGTAGGCTAGCGTTTTTTTGATTACAATTTCACAATAAAAATTTTACAGTGTGAATTTTACAAAATGCGCCAAGACCAAAGCCTGATCCGTAAGTCACATTTTCTGGGAACTAAAATAAGAAACCTCAGAAAACGCAATCACTTAACTATGGAAGATTTGTCGGCACGCTGTGTCAGGGTCGATCCTGAGTCGGCACCGTCCGTGTCATACCTGTCGATGATCGAAAGGGGCAAGCGTGTTCCCAGTGCAGGTATGCTGGCGGTCATAGCTGCAGTTTTTCAAAAAGAGGTGAGTTGGTTTCTGGACGATGCGCCGGAGGAGCAGGCTATCACCCCGGACAAAGGACGACGCGGCGGGGTGAGTGGTATGCCGCTGGAGCCAGGTTTCCTGTTCTCCAATGATATTTTGCAGATAGCTATTCCCGAGATGCTGTCACAAACGGGGATCAGCGGCCGCCAGTTTGCCCACCTGTTGATCCGCGCCCATCAGGAACACCATCAAAACCATTTCCCCGATCTGGAACGGGCCGCCGAAGAGGTGGGTAAGAAGCGTCTGCCCTTGTCGGTAGAAGAGATGCTGGATCTCGCCGCGGCGCAGGGACTGAAGATCCAATGGTTCGCCCGGCCGGCAAAACAGCTGACGGATGCCCAGGGGATATGTACCGGAGAGTTGGTGACCTCTTACATGGAGCCGCCGGGAACGCTATTTCTCAACGAGATCCTCAAGTCTCAACCAACTAGGCTCAAGTACGATTTGGCGGTGCATATAGGTCACTGTGTGCTGCATAACCGCGATGGGCTGAGCAATGTGTTGACCGTGGGCCGCAGTGGCTTCAGTGAAACCGATCCCCAGATCCAGAGTTCGTCTCTTAATGCCCAGGATATACTCCAGGCCTGGCGTGGCTTTGAGGCCAGTTTCTTTGCCGGAGCCTTGCTCTGCCCCAAGGTGGCATTCAGGCAGTTGCTGGACAGATACGGCTACGAGATAGATGCTCACCGATTGGCGGGGGTTTCTCCCTCGGTAGCGATGCGGCGTATGACAGTGGTTTCACCTTACCCTCACTGGCACTACTTCGACGCCTATGCTCCGGGCAAGCTAAAAGCAGTGTATCGCGGTAACGGTATACCTCTGCCTTGGGGTAATATGCGGGCGGTGGCTGATCCTTGTCAGCACTGGGCGGTATTTCGGATGATCACCGAACCCAAGGAAGGCAGTTCGGCGCAGATTTCCATCCTGGATGTGGAGCAACAACCCAGGATCTATTGCTGTGAATCGGTTAAGGTCAAAGACTTGGCCGGCAACCACCATGTGCTCTGTGCTGGAATAGATCTCAATCCTGCCATTGAGGCTCAAGGGGAAGATGCCTTGTCATTGGCGCAGGATCTTAAGCAGGCTTGTGTCGAGCAGGGCGGAGAAGGTGCCATTCCCAGAAAGATAAAACAGCAACTGCTGACAGTGGCACGGATACTCAATATCAATTGGGTCGAGCGCGGTATTGCCGGTGATGCCAGATTGATCTGCTCCAGAGGTGCGGTTTGCCCGAGACGGCCAACCTGTTATGGCGAGCAGCCTGAGGTGAGCTTTCCCTGGCCCAAACAATAACCTTGGAACGCTAGCACAACCTTGGGTTGGTAAATACAGACAATAGATAACTTATATTCACCTATTGTCTGTTTTGAGTGGCGCAGTTATTACTGGGTTTTAGTTCACTCCAATATGGCCATTACAAAGCCAATAGTGAGTAAAATAGCCATAATAAGCCTAAGAATGCTTTGTTGTTTTTGATAACGAATAATCACAGGATCCTGGCTGTTGGCCAGAGTGCCAGATTCCAGCGATTGTTTGACTCTTATCGCTATGTTTGATGATTTTTTTTCATCTGTTTGAGCCAGTTCAGGATACTGAATCCGTATATGTTTCAGTAGCTGCTGCCAACGCCAAAGCTGCAAAACAAAGAAGAGTCCTGCCAGAATAAACATCAGCCAGGCGATATGTGACAGCGCCCATTCTATCTGTGGTTCCATGAATACTCTTTTATTAGCCGAAAGATAGTTGCGGCTATGTTATACCAATCAGAAGTAAGATTCAGAAGTTGCATGTGTACTCAAGGCTTTGCGGGAATGAGGTTCAGTATTCCCAACGGCAGTGACAAGGCTGCCGTTGGGGAACCTGAGGTTAAACCTTGAAGCGGGCGACTAAGGTATCCAACCTGTGGGCCAGATTATTGAGTGCGTCACTGGCCGCCGCAGCCGCTTCGGCGGTCTCGGCAGTGCGCTGGGTTATCTCATTGATCTCACTGACGTTACGATTAATATCTTCCACGACTGTGGATTGCTCCTCAGTGGCTGCCGCCACTTGAATATTCATATCGCTTATCTGGGCAATTTGTCCCGAGATACCGCTGAGTGCCTGGCTGGCCTCATCGACGGCCTGAACGCCTTCATGGGATCGATTGCGACTCAGCTCCATGGCACTGACGGCTCGGGCGGCTTCGGCCTGCAGCTTATCTATCATCACCTGCACTTCATCGGTTGAGGTGGCGGTGCGGGAAGCCAAGTTGCGAACTTCATCGGCCACAACCGCAAAGCCACGGCCGGCCTCACCGGCTCGAGCCGCCTCAATGGCGGCATTTAATGCCAGCAGGTTAGTTTGTTCCGAGATGGCACGGATCACATCCAGAATGCCGCCGATGGACTTGGTGTGGGTCGCCAGCGACTCGATCACCTCGCCGACCTGAGCCACATCCTGTGACAATTGGTTAATGGTATTGCGGGCACGGGTCACCACCTGTTGGCCAGTGGCCGATTCGCTGTCGGCATCTTTGGCTGTTACCGCCGCCTGGGCCGCATTGGCGGCAATTTCATTAACGGTTGCCCCCATTTCGTTGATGGCGGTTACCACCATCATGGTGCGGTCTTTCTGATCCTGGCTGTCGCTCATGGTCTGCTGGGCCTGCGCCGAGACTTCCTTGGCGGATAGCCCCAACTGTTCGCTGGTGGCGGCCACTTCGACCACAGAGTCTTGGATCTTGGAGATAAAGCTGTTGAAGCCCTTGGCCAGTTGGGCGATTTCATCTTCACCCTCGACCGGCAGACGTTGGCGCAAGTCGCCTTCGCCTTCGCCTATGTCGCGGAACATTTCCGCCACCTTGCTGATGGGACGGCTAACAGAGCCGGCCACTATCACAGCCAGGAAGATAAAAGCGGCGGCAATCAATACTGTCCATAATAGAATTTGATAGGCCGCCTCTTGCAACAGGGCAAAGATCTCCCCTTGAGGAACCTGGGCTACCAGATACCAATCCATTGACGGAATATAGCTGCTGGCAACCAGCATATCGATACCATCGACTTTGGTTTCAAGCAACTGGAAGTCGCTTTTATCAAGCAGCTTGCTAAGATTGCCTGGGTAGAGATCCTGCAGGCTGCGCTTGCCTGTCAGGTTCTTGTCCGGATGCAGTTGGATCTTGCCCTGATTGTCGGTGAGGAACACATAGCCGCTTTGCTCTATCTTGAAGGAGTTGAGCAGGCGCACCATATCGTCGAGTGACTTGGCCAGCCCCACCAGGCCGCGACCGTTGGGCTGTTGATAGTTAATGAAGAGTTTGACCTCGCCGTTGGCTTCGGTAAACACATTCAACATGCGTTCCTGGCGACTGTCTCTGTAGTTGAAAAACCAGCCATCCTGCTGTTGGTTGAGGATCCGCAGAAAGCCGTCCTGGGTGTAATAGGCCGCTGTTTCCCGATCGGCATAGGAGGCTTGTGCCAAGTGATACTGACGAGTCATATCCTTGAGCTGAGAAATGACCAAAGGGACTTCGGCTTCCGGGCGTCCCTGTTCCAACCAGTGTCTGAGCATTTGACTGTGGGCCAGTTGTTCGGCGCCATTCATCAGCGTGCTGATTTCCAGATCCAACTTATTGCGGATCTGCAGCATTAAGCTTGGCAGTTCGGAACCGAGCATACGTTGTTCAACGACCTCACGGGCACTGCGCTGACTGAGAACACCGACTAAAATCGTCGACATCAGTACCGCCAGCGTCACTGTCAGTAGAATCTTTTGTTTAATGGTGAGTTTGAGTTTCATAGCGACCGCCTATCCATATCCTTATAGTGTGGACAACAGCATTAACTGATTTAACGTTAATTACACTTGAGCATAGTAATTAACGCATTGGCAGGGACTTCCCCGTAAGTCTTTGTAGAGTATAGGCAGGCCAGCTGTTTTATGGGGCTGGATCTTATTGTAGAACCGCGATTATGACTAAAAAACTCTCGTGCATCAATAGGTGCTAATATTGCTTTTGCGTAAATAAAAAACGCGTCTTAAAAGACGCGTTTTTGTGGTTTACAGTCATCAATTACATATTGGGATAGTTAGGGCCACCACCACCTTCGGGTGTCACCCAGGTGATGTTCTGGCTGGGGTCCTTGATGTCACAGGTCTTGCAGTGAATGCAGTTCTGGCTGTTGATCACAAACTTGGGTTGTCCCTCGTCTTCAACCACCTCATAGACCCCCGCAGGGCAATAGCGTTGCGCCGGTTCATCGTATTTCACCAGGTTGACCGCAATAGGAATAGTGGCGTCTTTCAAACGCAGATGGCAGGGCTGGTCTTCTTCGTGGAAGGTATTGGATAGATACACGGAAGAGAGCTTATCAAAGCTAAGCTTGCCATCCGGCTTGGGGTAGTCAATCTTGCTGTAGGCGCTGGCCTCACTCATCTGGGCATAGTCGGGATGCTCATCCCTCAGGGTCACAGGGAACTTGCCGCCAAACCAGTTTTGATCGATGTAGTTAAAGGCCCCCCCCAGGAAGGTGCCGAATTTGTGCATGGCCGGGCCGAAGTTACGCGAGCGGTAAAGTTCATCAAAGAGCCAGCTCTGTTCCAGCCGCTCCTGGAAGCAGTCGAGATCTTTTCCGCCTTCAACCCCGGCGATAAGGCCTTCGGCCAGAGTCTCGGCCGCCAGCATACCGCTCTTGATGGCGGTGTGAGTGCCCTTGATCTTGGCAAAGTTGAGTGTCCCGGCATCACAACCTATTACCAGACCACCGGGGAAGCTCATCTTGGGCAGAGAGTTTAGTCCCCCTTTGGTGATGGCGCGGGCACCATAGCTCAAACGCTCGCCGCCGCTTAAGGTCTTGGCGATGACAGGGTGGGTCTTGTAACGCTGAAATTCATCAAAGGGGCTCAGATGCGGGTTTTTGTAGTTGAGGTCGATGATCAGTCCCACGGCAACCTGGTTGTCTTCCATATGGTAAAGGAAACCGCCACCGCTGGCGCCTTCCAACAGCGGCCAGCCGCCACTGTGAACCACTTTACCCTGTTGGTGTTGTTCGGCCGGGATCTTCCAAATCTCTTTGAAGCCTATGCCATAGTGTTGTGGTGTTTTACCGTTATCCAGGTGGAATTTTTCTATCAGCTGCTTGCCCAGATGGCCACGGCAGCCTTCGGCAAACACTGTATATTTGGCGTGTAGTTCCATGCCCGGCATATAGCTGTCTTTGGGCTGGCCATCGGCGCCTATGCCCATGTCGCCGATCAGTATTCCTTTGACGCTGTCATCTTCATTGAACAGCAATTCGCTGGCGGCGAAACCGGGGAATATCTCCACTCCCAAGCCTTCGGCTTGCTCGGCCATCCAGCGGCAGAGGTTCCCGACACTGATAATATAGTTGCCATGGTTATGCATGGTCTTGGGTACCAGGCTGTTGGGCAGATGTTTACCATCTTCGGCCGACTTGAGCAGATAGATTTCATCTTCTGTAACCTGGGTATGCAGGGGGGCTCCCAGTTCTTTCCAGTCACCGAAGAGTTCTTCCAATACGCTGGGTTCAAAGACGGCGCCGGAGAGAATATGTGCGCCAACTTCAGAGCCTTTTTCGACCACACAGACACTGATCTCTTTGCCGCTGTCTTTGGAGATCTGCATCAAACGGCAGGCCGCAGCCAGTCCGGCGGGGCCTGCACCAACGATAACAACATCGAATTCCATTGATTCGCGTTCCATCATGTCACCTCTATCCTTCAAAGTCCCCCGATGTAAACGGGTGTTTTATTTTTATCCAGCTCCAACCTTACCTGAAAATCTATTCAGCGCACAGTATTTGATCGGAAAGCAGCGGTTAGTTTTGATGAAATTTATGAGTGAAGCTTGTCACAAAAAGTCCACGCAGATTTGAACCAGATCGGGAAATACATTTTTAGGGGTATGGTTCACCCCCCTTTTCGTCCTATAATTGGCCCAGACGGTTCTCCGAGCTTTTGGTCCTACGTCAGTGAAGATATGGCCCTTTAGCCGTGGCAATTTTGCCACCGGGGTGAGCAAAGAAATGCCCTCACCTCCCTAACTTGGAAAGGTGATCATGTCCCAATTACAAGACAATTTTGGTCGAAGATTTCACTATTTGCGGATGTCAGTTACTGACGTCTGTAACTTCAAATGCAGTTACTGCCTGCCGGATGGTTATCGCCCGGAGGGCAAGCCCTCTTTTCTGACGCTCAGCGAGATTGAGAATCTGGTTGCCGCCTTCGCCAAAGTAGGTACCCGCAAGGTACGGATCACAGGTGGCGAGCCTACGCTGCGCAAAGATTTTACCGATATCATCCGCGCAGTTGCCGACAACAGCGAAATTCACACTATCGCCACTACCACCAATGGTTATAGGCTCGAGAAGCACGCCAAAGAGTGGTATGACGCCGGGCTGAGGCGGATCAACGTGTCTGTGGACAGCCTGGACCCCAGGATGTTTTATCAGATCACCGGCGAGAACAAGTTCGATGAGGTCATGCGCGGTATAGATGCGGCGCTGGAAGCCGGCTTTGAGCGGGTCAAGATCAACGCTGTGCTGCTCAAGGATCTCAACGATAAGGACCTGCCGCGTTTCCTGCATTGGATCAAACATACCCCCATAGATCTGCGTTTCATCGAGCTGATGGAAACCGGTTTGGGTCACGACTACTTCAAGGCGCATCACCTGGCCGGAGCCGATATCAAGGCCAGACTCGAGGCCGAAGGTTGGCAGTATGATCAGCCCGCGGCCGAAGATGGTCCGGCGCAAAACTTCAGCCATCCTGATTATCGTGGCCGTATCGGGCTCATCATGCCTTATGCCAAAAACTTCTGCGCCAGCTGTAATAGGTTGCGGGTTTCTGCCAAGGGTAAGTTGCACCTGTGTCTGTTCACCGAACATGGTGTCGATCTTCGGGATCTGCTTCAGAGTCCTGAACAGCAGGATGAGTTGATTGCCCGTTTGCATCAGCAGTTGCAGCAGAAGAAAGAGACTCACTATCTGCATCAAGGCATTACCGGTGTGACCCAACACCTGGCCTCTATCGGCGGTTGAGGGTGGCGCTCGTCTGGGCGCCAGATACTTATCATCGCCATCTCGGTAGCATTCAGCAGCAGGAACTGACATGGGACATTGCATTCATACCCATTTTGAGCCCTTGAATATCGCCATTCTTACCCTTTCAGACAGCCGGGATCTGCAGACAGATACCTCAGGGCGTTTTCTGGTACAGGCACTGCAGGAGGCTGGGCATAACCTGGTCGAGCGTAAGCTCTGCCCGGATGATAAATACCAGATGCGCGCCATCGTCAGTCAATGGATAGCCGCGGCCAATGTTCAGGTGATTATCACCACAGGCGGCACCGGCTTTAGCGGCAGAGACAACACCCCTGAGGCGCTGCGGCCGCTGTTTGACGCTGAAATAGAAGGCTTTGGTGAACTCTTTCGCCACATCACTTACACTGAGCTGGGCACTTCTACCGTGCAGTCGCGGGCACTGGCCGGTATCGCCAATCAAACGGCGCTGTTTTGTCTGCCCGGTTCCACCGGCGCATGTCGTACGGCCTGGAACAAGATCCTCAAAGAGCAGCTGGATGCCCGGCACCGGCCCTGTAACTTCGTATCCCATTTGAAAAAGGTTGCTATAGATGACTAATGCCTTTACCCATATCAATGCCGACGGCAACGCCCATATGGTGGATGTGACCGAAAAGTCGATCACCGAGCGCGAAGCCCGTGCCGAGGCCTATATTGAGATGTCTGCCGAGACGCTGCAGATGATCATGAGTGGCAGCCACCACAAGGGCGATGTATTCGCCACTGCCAGAATCGCCGGCATTATGGCCGCGAAGAAAACTTCAGAGCTGATCCCTCTTTGTCACCCCTTGATGCTGACCAAGGTCGAGGTGGATCTGCAGGCTGAGCCGGAGCAAAACCGGGTCAGGATCACCAGCCTGTGTAAGCTGGCTGGTAAAACCGGGGTTGAAATGGAAGCCCTGACGGCGGCCTCGGTTGCGGCGCTGACTATTTACGATATGTGTAAAGCGGTGCAGAAGGATATGGTGATTACCCAGGTAAGACTGCTGGAGAAACGCGGCGGTAAATCCGGTCATTTTAAGGTGTAACGATATGATTAAAGTGCTGTTTTTTGCTCAAGTACGCGAATTATTGGGAACGGCTGCCATTGAAGTCGAGAGCCAGCCGGGTTTGACGGCCGAGGCGCTGCGTGCCCAATTGGCGGCCACAGACGACAAGTGGGCCAGAGTGATGGCGTCCGACAAGCTGTTGGTGGCCATCAACCAAACCCTCAGCCCTTGGCATACAGAGATCAAAGCGGGTGACGAGGTGGCCTTCTTCCCACCGGTAACCGGAGGTTGAGATGCAAAGCGATCGTATTTTGGTACAAACCGCCGACTTCGATGTCCCGGCTGAATATACCCGCATCGCCGCCGACAACAGCGACGGCGCCGTGGTGACCTTTGTCGGCAAGGTGCGTGACTTCAACGATGGCAGCGCGGTTACCGACCTGACGCTGGAACACTATCCCGGGATGACAGAAGCCGTTTTAGGGCAAATTGCCACTCAAGCCCGTGAGCGTTGGCCGCTGAATCAGCTGACCATAATTCACCGGGTTGGTACTATGCATTTGGGCGAACAGATAGTGTTTATCGGTGTCAGCAGTGCCCACCGCAAGGCGGCGTTTGCGGCTTGTGAGTTTCTCATCGATTTCCTCAAGACCAAGGCGCCATTCTGGAAACTGGAAGCCGGTGAAAGTGGTCAACACTGGGTTGAGGCTCGCGATGCCGACGAGCAGGCCGCCAAGGCCTGGGAAAAGTAACCGGAGCGTGTGATGGTGCTATTGGAGCGATTGCTGAATTCGACGACCAGGGCCGTGCTGACCGCGCTGGCGCTGCTCAGTCTGTGTCTGCCGGCTTCGGCGGCGCAAAGCGTTCATGTGGCTGCGGCGGCCAATATCAAGTTTGCCCTGGATGATATTGCCGAGCGTTATCAGCAACAGACAGGACGCCAACTCAAGATCTCCTACGGTTCTTCCGGTAACTTTGTGGCGCAGATAAAACATGGTGCGCCGTTTGAGCTGTTTCTCTCGGCCGATGAGCGTTATGTCGAGGCGCTGGCTGACGCAGGCATCACTCGCGACAAGGGGTTGGTCTACGCCTATGGACGCTTGGCTCTGGTGGCTCCAAAAAATTCGCCGCTGAAACTGGATCAAGAGCTACAGGGGCTGCAACAAGCACTGGCCGCCGGGCAGATCAAGCGCTTTGCTATCGCCAACCCGGATCATGCTCCCTATGGCGAGCGCGCCCGCGCACTGCTCAAGCAAAAAGGTTTGTGGCAGGAGTTGCAGGCCAACCTCATCTATGGTGAAAACGTTTCCCAGGCGGCGCAGTTTGCCTTGAGTGGTTCGACTCAGGGCGGCATAGTTGCCCTGTCGCTGGCGGTGGCGCCACAGTTTCAGGCGAGAGGTCGTTATCTGGCGTTGCCGGTAGACTCCCATGCCCCGCTGACCCAGCGCATGGTACTGCTTGAGAAAGCCGGTGACGATGCCAAAGCTTTTTATGATTATCTGCAAGGGCAGGAAGCGCGACAGGTGTTCAGCGCCTATGGCTTTGCCTTGCCCGAGGGAAGTTGAATGGATTGGCAGTCGCTGTGGCTCTCGGTCAAACTGGCTGCCATCAGTGTCTTGGTACTCTTGCCGCTTGCCATCTTGCTGAGCCGCTTGCTGGCCTATCGAGAGTTTCGCGGTAAGTCATGGATAGAGGCGCTGATCATGGTGCCTCTGGTGTTGCCGCCCACGGTGATAGGTTATTACCTTTTGGTAGGGCTTGGCAGTGAAAGCTGGCTGGGCCAATGGCTGCAGCAAACCTTGGGCGTGCAGCTGGTATTTCATTTCTCCGGCCTGGTGGTCGCCTCGGTACTGGTCAATATTCCCTTTGCAGTGCAGCCTATTCAAAGAGCCTTTGAAGCCATTCCTCAGGATGTGCGCGATGCCTGCGCCTGTTGCGGCATGAGTCGCACCAAACAGCTATTTAAGGTGGAGTTGCCCTTGGTGTGGCCGGGGATTTTGACGGCCCTGGTGCTGTGTTTCTCCCATGTGCTCGGCGAGTTTGGTGTCGTCCTGATGATGGGGGGCTCCATCGCGGGAGAGACCAAGACGATTTCCATCGCCATCTACGACAGTGTCCAGGCGTTTGACTTCGCCTCGGCCGGTACTATGTCGCTGGTACTCTTGTTGTTTGCCATCACCACATTGGCATTGACCACAGGGTTGTCGCGGCGGCTCGGGAGATTGAGATGACTCCGACAGATCTGCATGTCAGCGTTCATCAAACCAAGGGGATCCCACTGCAGGCCGACTTTGTTTGCCGTGCCGGTGAAGTCCTGGCCGTGGTGGGGCCCTCCGGTGGTGGCAAGACTACGCTGCTGAGGATGATTGCCGGTCTCAATAAGCCGCAATCCGGCAGCATCCGCTATGGTGATAAACCCTGGTTTTCCGAGACAGTGAACCTGAGCCCGCAGCAACGCCATCTGGGGTTTGTGCCGCAACATTTTGGCCTGTTTCCCAATCTGAGTGCGGTCGACAATGTTATCGCCGGGCTGGATCATCTGCCTAAGGGCGAACGCCGTGCCAGAGCGCTGGATTGGCTGGAGCGGGTCAATCTCCACGGTTTGCCGGATCGTTTGCCTGAGCAGTTGTCCGGCGGCCAGAGACAGCGAGTGGCGCTGGCCAGAGCGTTGGCGCGTGAGCCTTCGGTATTGCTGCTGGATGAACCTTTTTCTGCCGTCGATCGCGAGACCCGTGAGCGCCTGTATCTGGAGCTGGCACGGCTCAAGTCACAGCTGCATATTCCGGTGATCATGGTGACCCATGATCTCAACGAAGCCTTATTGCTGGCCGACCGCATGGTGCTTATCAGCCAAGGGCAGTTACTGCAACAGGGTGTGCCCCATGACGTATTGGCCAAACCCCGCAATGAGGCGGTTGCCCGGCAGATGGGCCTGAGAAACCTGTTTGACTCTGAAGTGGTGGCCCTGGAGCAGGAGCGACAACTCACCTGGCTTAAGTTTGGCGAGCAACTGATTGCCTGTGACTATGATGCGCGCCTGAATCCGGGAGATAAGGTGCGCTGGGTGGTGCCCAATCAAGGCGTCAGATTTAACTCCATCAGCCGTGGCCGCCTGTGCCGCAGCTTCAATAAACTCAATGTCAGGCTCGAATCCCTACTGGTGATGGGCGAGTCTGTGCGCCTGCTGGCGGCAATCGAAGGCGTGGATCAGACCCTTAGCGCCGAAGTGCCGTTACATCTGGCTCGCAAGCTGGAGTTGGTTGCCGGTATGCAGACAGAAGTTGCTCTCAAATCTGAACAAATTCATATTCTCGAACACTGATAAGACAGTCTTTATGCCGGTTGTCGATTAGATGATCAAAACTTAATTTAGCTTCCATCCTGAGTTCAAGCGCTGAAATCTATACTGCAGCCATTGAAACAACCTCAGGAGAGAAACAAGATGCAAAAGTTGGCATATTTACTGGTATTATCCTCATTCTGCAGTGCCGCTGCTCTTGCAGCCTATACCGGGCCAGGAGTCGAAAATCGGGTCATTACAGCGTCTCAGGTCGAGCAGGCCAGTGACGATACTCAAGTTGAGCTGACAGGTTACCTGGTGAAGAGCCTGGGCGACGAAACTTACCTGTTCCGTGATGATTCCGGCGAGGTTAAAGTCGAAATCGATCATAAGCTGTGGCGCAATATCAATGCCGATGTGAAAGAAAGCACTCTGGTGAAACTGACCGGCGAGGTTGACAAAGAGTGGAACGGCAATGAAGTTGAAATTGAAAGTATCACCTTGATTGGTGACACTAAATGAATCTTGGCTTGTATGAGTAGTTGGCCTTTGATGCCAGCGCTCGGATGGAGGCAAAATGAGACGTTTATTGGCGGGGCTGGTGCTGTTTTCTTCGGTAGCAGTCGCGGCTCCCTCGCTGCTGGAATTGTTGAATGATAGTGACCGTATTCAACCGATAGAGCTGATGCAGCGTATTGAGTCCCAGTTTCCCGGGGTGATCGTCGAGTTTGAAACCGATGTGGATAATGGGGTCTTGGTCTATGAAATTGACTTAATAAACCCGGATGATCACACTACCACTGAGCTGGATATACTTGCCGGCAGCGGTGAGATCCTCAAACGCAAAGTCGATCGTTTGGAGGCTGACGATATGGCTGAGTTGGCTGCGGTCAAACTCTTGGTGCAGAAAAAGCTCAGTTTTTCCCAACTGGTGGAAATGGCGATGCAAAACAGTAAGGCTCATCTGCTGGAAGCTCAGTTGGACAAAGATCTGGGGATTGCCTATCTGGAGCTGAAAGTAATGGATGAACGAGGCAAGCATAAGCTGGCGTTTGATATCGAAAAACAGCGGCCATTGCCTCTACTGAAATGGGACTGACAATGAAGATATTACTGGTCGAAGATGACGTAACCACTCAGGATTATATCGTCAAGGGCTTCCTGGAGCAGGGACATAACATTGAAACTGCGGCCGATGGTCATCAGGGTTTGCTGTTGGCGACCAGTAGTCAATACGACTTGGTAATACTGGATCGCATGTTACCCGGGCTCGATGGCCTCAAGGTTTTGGCGGCGCTTCGGGCCACCGGCAATCAAACCCCGGTGTTGATCCTCTCGGCACTCAGTCACGTCGACGAGAGGGTCAAGGGGCTGCGCGCCGGTGGTGATGACTATATGACCAAGCCGTTTGCCTTCTCCGAACTGCTGGTGCGGGCTGAGAAACTGATGTTGCGTGGCCAGTCACTGCCGGCCAAGACAGATCTCAAGGTGGGTTTATTGGAGATGGAGTTACTGACCCGTAAAGTGACTCTGGACGGTACTGAACTGATGTTGCAACCCAAGGAATTCCAACTGCTCAAGTACCTGATGGAACACGCCAATCAGGTGATCAGTCGCACCCTGCTGTTTGAAGCCGTATGGGACTACCACTTTGACCCCAGAACCAATGTTATCGATGTGCATATCGCCAAGCTGAGACGTAAGTTCGAAGAGTTGGGGCATGGCGAGTTGATTGAAACCATAAGAGGGGCTGGTTATCGTCTCCGCCAAAGCCATTAAGCCGTATCAGAGCAGCGTATGGCGTATTACCATCTTCTTCTCTGTGCTGGTGACTCTGATCATCGGCGCGTTACTGTTTGCACTCTATCAACAGCTGGTGACAGAGCAGCAGTCTCAGGTTGAGAAACACTTAGCCTCGGAGGCGCAGCGTTACCAGCAACTGGCCTTGAGCGTAGATAAGCGCAGCTTTGCGGCGCAAATCCATGCTGCTGATCCGCAAACTGCACTGATTGCCTGGCAGGGTAGCCCGGATATGGTCGGGGCGTTGACCTTTATGCCCGACAATATGCCACTGCTGCCGAAAACCCGTGATTTCCCCATCCTTACCGGCGGCCCGGATAAACTGCATATTCTCACCGGCGGCGTGGTAATGACCCGCTATGGCCCTGTGCTGATCGCCACCCGTACCGACCACTTGGCGACCTTGATCGAAAAGTTTCTCAGCGCGGCGGCCACCGCTGTGATGCTGACAGTGGTATTGACGCTGGCCATGGGGTATCTGTTTTCCAAGGCGCTGCTCCGGCGTTTGGTGCAATATAACCGCCTGAGTGAACGCATAGAGCGAGGTTACTACAACACCCGCTTGCCTGTGAGTCGCAACAGTGATGAATTCGATATGTTGGCGCGCCAGTTCAATCGGGTGCTGGATACCCTGGAACGCAACCTTGCCGCCGTGCGCGGGGTGACTGACAATATCGCCCATGACCTGCGCACGCCTTTGTCGCACCTGAGGATCGGATTGGAGCAGCTGCCGCAGTATCCAGCGGAAGAGCTACCCGAGCGCAGCGCGATTCTTATTGAAAAGCTGGATCACTGCCTGGCGACCTTCAACGCCATGTTGTCGCTGACCCGCATTGAAGAGGGGCAACAACAACTGGAGCTGGAGAGCTTCAGCTTACAGCAGATGTGTCATGATCTGCTGGATATGGCCGATGTATTGGCCGAGGCACAAGAGCAACAACTCAAGCTGGAAACCAGTGAGGATTGCCATATCACAGGCGATAAACATCTCTTGTTCCAGGCGCTGTTCAATCTGGTCGACAACGCCATTCGCTATGCAGGCGAGGGAGCTTGTATCACCATTTCGCAGCAAGCCAACCAGGTCATCATCAGCGACAATGGCCCCGGGATCCCGGAAGCGGAGCGTGAGCGGGTCTTCGAACGCCTGGTGCGGCTGGACCCCAGCCGTCATAAGCAAGGCACCGGCTTGGGGCTTTCTATGGTCAAGGCGATTCTTTCGCGGCACAACGCCAGTATTTCACTGCAGGATAACCACCCCGGCCTTAGGGTCATAGTCACATTTCAGGTTTAACCCATGTATTCAGTGATAGCTACAGAACCCGACTTTATCCTGCTGGACAAGCGGCCCGGAGTTCACTTCCACAGTCAACACGGTGAGGCCGGGCTGGTGGCCAGTGCCGAGCGAGAATTGGGTTATAAGCTCTATCCCGTACATAGGCTGGATACCTTGACCTCCGGCCTGTTGCTTCTGGCCCGTTCATCCGAGGCGGCGGCCGAATTTACCCGTATGTTCAGTGAACACAAGGTGCAGAAATATTATTTGGCGTTGGCCAAGGGTAAACCGGGTAAGAAACAGGGTTGGATCATAGGTGATATGGCCAAGTCCCGCCGTAGCCAGTATAAGCTGCTGCGTTCCACCGATAACCCGGCGGTTACCCAGTTCTTTTCCTGGTCGGTCGCCGAAGGGTTGCGCCTGTATCTGCTCAAGCCTCACAGCGGCAAGACCCATCAGCTGAGGGTGGCGCTTTCCAGCCTGGGAGTGCCGATTCTGGGGGACACTCTCTATGGCGGCAGTGCTGTTGATGCTGACCGTGGCTACCTGCACGCCTATGCTTTGGAGTTTGAATGGCGCGGGCAAGCGCTTAGATACCTGAGCTTGCCATCGCAAGGCGAAGTTTTTATGCAGTCGGGAGTTCTCGGTCAGTTGCAAACGCTTAAGCAACCCTGGGAGTTGGACTGGCCCAAGCGCAAATAAATACTGGTAGCTGACATTTCGATTTACTCAGGGAAAGGGAAAAGGTTGCAAGCCGGGCATCATGCTGCCAAGTTAAATGGGTTGTCCCTTTAATTCCTTGCCAGGAGTCATACCATGGATACCAATAAACTCTTGCTCGTCATCATCGCCATTTTGTTGCCACCGGTGGCGGTATTTCTCAAAGCCGGTGCCGGTAAAGACCTGCTGATCAATATCATTCTCTGTCTGTTCTTTTGGTTTCCGGGGTTGCTGCATGCGCTCTGGGTGGTGACCAAGAACTGAGCACAAGCGCTGAGACAGTGGCATTGGCCGGTCTTTGTTAGCGGCCAATCTGGGCTTTGGTTTCTCAAACGCAGTGGTTTGATTGCTAAATTTTTTGGGCCAGTTCCCTCAGTGAGGCGCTGGCCGCTTCGATGGAAACCCGATGGCGCTCGTCGGCAAACTCCTGAAATTCACTGCGCACCTCATAAAACTGTTCTACCCCAAGATAGTGGCTCAGGGTCTTGATATGGGGACCCAGGTGATTCATTCCGGCGCGAATGCCCTCGTCGCCAAAGCCAAACTCGCCGCAGGAGTAAACCAACACCAGTTTCTTGCCGCTGAATATCGGTCGCAGCGGAAAATCGCCGCGCTTTAAGTCGAAGCTGAATGTGCGATTGATGCGTATGACCTGATCAAACCAGGCCTTGAGTGCCGCCGGCATGCCATAGTTGTACATGGGCGTTGAGATCAGAATGATATCGGCCCGCTGCAACTCGTCGATAAGGCAGTCCGACAGTGCCAGCAGCCGTTGCTGCTCTGTACTTTGGAGTTCCTCCGGGGTGAATACAGCGGCAATCCAATCTTGGGTGATGGCCGGTGGTGCTTGGTCACCCAGATCACGATAGATGAATTTTGATAGGTTATTTTGGGCTTGCCAGTGATCGCAGAATAGCTGCGCCAACGACTTGGAAATCGAATTGTAGCTGGACTTGTCATTGTCGGTTCTTCTCGCACTGGCATCTATTCTTAAAAGGGTTTTCATCACTTTCTCCGTTTGTTTGCTCAGGGCATAACTATCTGGAATACCGCTCGAGTTGACAAAGGGTCATTTCTCACTTATAGATGAGCAAAATTCACTTATTTAATCGCAATGTTTGCCCATTTACCCACACTGAATAACTTGAGAGTGTTCGAAGCCGCCGCCAGGCATCTGAGCTTCAAGCTGGCTGCGGAGGAGTTGAGCCTGACTCCGACCGCGGTTTCCCATCAGATAAGAAATCTTGAGACTCAGCTGGACACCCGCCTGTTTATCCGCCAGACCCGGGCGGTATCACTGACACCGGCTGGAGCCGAGTTGGCAGAATCCTGTCGCCAGGCCTTGCTCGGCATAGCCCAGGGGATTGAACGTTTGGGTGTGACACCAAACCAGCTGAGAGTTTCCACCACCCATGGTTTTGCCGCCCTATGGCTGGCGCAGCGATTGCCGGACTTTCAGCAGCGTTTCCCCGATATTCGGGTGTCGGTCAGCAGCGATGAGGGGCTGCAGCCTAGCGACCCTCTGGGTGAGACAGATCTCTGCATACGCTACGGCAAAGCGGCAGAAGGCGAAGAGGTACTGTTCAGTGAGACGTTCGGCATTTACGCCAGTCCCGGTTATCTCAAGAGCAAGCAACCTCAGGTGACGCTGTTGCAGACCCGCTGGCAGAACCCGGCTCTCGACGGGCTCGATTGGCAGCAATGGCAACAGACCTATCACGAGTTCAAAGGTGCCAGATTGCTGGAGTTTACCCAGGAGGATCACCTGGTGCAGGCCGCTCTGGCCGGTGAAGGCCTGGCGCTTGCCAGTTCTGTGCTGGTGGCCTCTTTGGTGGAGCGGGGTTGGTTGAAACCTTGCTTGCCGGGCAAGGTGTTGCCTGGGCTCAGTTATCGGCTGCTGCCGGCTCCCGGCCGGGAGCTGAGCCACAGAGTCAGGGTGTTTCTCGAATGGCTCAGGCAGCAGGCACTCAGCGGGGCGCCAGATAGGTCACAGGATTGAGATAAAACGCTTTCTTGTATCCCTGGGGCGCATCATCCATCAACCAAGGCATGGGCATGAGGCTGACTATGCTGTAGTGCAGATGGGGCGGCTTGCCTTTGGCATTGCCCGAGTCGCCGACCGTGCCCAGTTTACTGCCCTGAGGTAGATAAAAACCGTTCGGCTCCAGGCTGTCCAGATGGGCGAAATAATGCAACTTCCAGCCTGGCCCCAAGGCCAGCACCACCTTGCCGCCGAGACGCCACTCCCCTTGATAGAGGCGCAGCATGGGCGTCGGGGCCTGCACTTGAGTGCCGCGGGCGGCGAAGATGTCTATGCCCTTGTGTACCCCGGAGGTGCCCCAGGGGTAATACCAGAAACTGTCTTTATGCCAGTCTTTGGCGCTGGCCTGGTGAACCGGCACCTGTGGGTTTTCCGGGATCAGGGCACCGGCAAAGATCAGCAGTAGCAGCAGGATAAAGCCATAACGTTTCTTCATTGCCGACACCTTCCTTAGCTTCAAAATTAACAGCAGATCGCTATTCGCGTTATCGGGTCTTGTTTTATCCCGAGCCTATCAAGATAGTACTTGGATGCCAAACCTATCCTGGTTCTGGGGTTTTGCTCTTGGCTTGCGTCCTGGAGTGCTATCACAGCTCAGTGCCAGAAAGATTTTCCGATGACACCCGCAGTGACATAAAGGTATTGAGACCTCGGGATATTCAGCAGCATTTCTGTAATCGAACATCCCATAATGCTTCAGTGGATTGGGACAAACAGTTCGTCTGTGATGGTCAGTTTATCTTGCTGCAAGCGGTAGACAGAGTCGAGCATAAAAGCCGCACTGCCTTGCCAGCAGAACCCGCCACTTCCCGAAATGCGTAATTGCTTATCGCGGCCCAGAGCCAGAGTAGAGAAGCCGCAAAAATCGCCACTGCCAAGCTTGCCGTCGGCAAAAGCCAGTTTGTGGCGTTCAGTGGCGGTTATCAGCTCGACATAGGGCGATATCTGATCGCCGGCGTCAAATTCGGTTTCCGCTTGCCCCGGAAACAGCCGCAAACAGGCCTGGCCCATCTGCCAGCTTGAGGGAATAGCCAGCGCATCCGCAGCACCTGCGATTGGGCAAGTTTGTTGACTGAAACTGCCGAGCTTTTGCTCTCTGTTGCTCTTGCAGTTGGCGGCGTTGTATTGCAGGGCCGCCAACACGGATTCACCCCCGAGGCGATAAAAGTGGCTGCCCCAATTGAGTTCTTCATATTCGGCCAGAGCTATGCACTCGTTGAGTTGACCACTGCGGGACAGACCCAGCAAGAGATCGCTTATCAGCCAGTAGTAGCGGCGAACATCTTCGATGGCCGGCTCGGTTGCACCTTTGATTTGGGGGAACAACTCATAGCCACATTCTTGATGAAAGGTGGCGAGCGCCGCCGTTGCCTGTTGATACTCGCCTTTGGCATAACCTTGCTGGAAATCACTCCTGGCCTTGGCCAGAGCCTGAGTGCTGCACTCGGCAGCGCTCAAAGAGCAAAAAGCCATGGGGAGCAGCAACAGCAAGAGTAAACGCAAGGCGTTAATTCCTTCTTCCCAGAATGCTCAAAATGCGTAGGAATAGGTTGATGATATCCATATAAAGCGCGGCGGCGCTGTCGATGGCGTTGTCGACTGTCTTTTCCTTGGCATTGGCTCGGCCCCAGTCATAGCCAATGTAGCCACAGAAGATCAATACCACTATCCAGTCGGTAATGCCGTGATGGGTCTTGAAGATAAATAGCTCTACCAGTTCGACAATGATCACCAACAGTAGGGCTATTGTCAGGGCGCCGGCTATGCGGGCAAAGAAGGCGGGAAATAGGGTGCCCAATATCATCATTGCCAGAGTCACGATAGTCGTTATCCGCAGTGCCTCCAACACCAGAGTCGGGTCATAGCTGCTGACCACCAGGTTAATTATCAGACCGAAGGGAACAACGACCAGGTTGTAGCCGAGAAAGCTTATCGCGGGCTGGGCTGAGCTTTCAAATAGATAGATGCCCGCCATACAGCAGACGAAGTAGCCGATAAAGAACAGCCAGATTGGAATGGTGATGATGATTTCAGGATCGATATTCAACACCATCAGATAGTTGACCACAAACCCCCAGATCAGGGTCAGACCAACGACCAGGTTATATTTGCCGGCACTGATCTGGCCCTTATTTGTGCCATAGTTGCGTCGCAGGCTATTGTCCATAGTGGGAAATTTCCTTTTTGCAGATTTCAGGCGAGATGAAAGCGCCACACAATATAGAAAAATATCAGGCTCAACAAGGCGCTATCACCCAAAATCCTGTAGGACATCTTCCAACCCTCAAGCGCTTGCTGCAATAGTGACTTTTGTTGCTAGTATGTATATTTTGATGCTTTGTTGTAACTTAATGATTTTGAAATAAAAGTATTTATTTTGCTTCATCTGTCCTTGTTTAAATTCAGACTTTCTTACTAGCCTGAACTGGAGAGATTTAATGCGACACTCAATTGGAGCACTGGTTCTGGGCGCCGTGCTTGGCCTGACCGGGTGTAACTCAGATAGCGACAGTGGCACTCAAGCCGCAGCCGAGAGTTACACTCTGGTGGTCATGCCCGATACCCAGAAGTACTCCCGCTATAATCCCGAGCGCTACAATGCTCAAACTCAATGGATTGCCGATAACTACCAGCAACAAAATATCGTTTTTACGGCGCATCTGGGGGATGTGGTTGACCTGCCTGACTCAGAGCAGGAATGGCTCAATGCCCGTGCGGCCATGAGCATTCTGGAGGCCAATCCAGCCACCCCATACAGCATATTGGCGGGTAACCATGATGTGCTGGCTTACCGTCAGTCCGGGGTTGATATCAACAGCAACCTCGACAGCGACAGAACCCTGGCGGCAGAGCCTTTCCTCAAGCATTTCCCGGCGTCTTTGCAGCAAAATAACTTTGCCAGTTTCCAGGGGGCAGATGCCACCGGCTTCAACAGTTATCACCTCTTCAAGGGCGGTGAGCGCGAGTATCTGTTGCTGGCGCTCGACTGGCGTACCTCGGCGGCCAGCATAGCCTGGGCACAGTCAGTATTGGATGCTCACCCGGAAACACCAACCATACTTACTACCCATCAGTTATTAAATGTGGCCGATGATGGCAACAGCGCCATATTTACCGACAATGGCGCCATGCTGTGGGACAAGTTGATCAAAGACAATGACCAGATTTTTCTCACCTTCAACGGCCATCACCATGGTGAGGCCAAGATGGTGGCCAAGAACCGCTATGGTCGCGATGTGGTCATGATCTTGGTGGACTACCAATCGGGATTCTGGGGTGGCAACGGTATGTTGCAACTGGTGAGTTTCGATGAAGCCAACAAGCGGTTGCAGTTCCGTTCATTTTCACCTTGGGTAGCGGCCATCCCTGAGGCAGAGAGGCAGCCTCAGGATGTGCTGCAACGCTGGGAGTTTGAACAGCCACTGGACTTTGAAAAACGTTTTGCCAAGCTGAATCAGGAAGTGGAAACCGAAGGCCCGGGTAAGCTTGAAGGAACACTTGCCTACTGGATATTCGATGCCGAGCATAAGTTAACCAGCACAGATCCAACCAAGGTGCAGTTTATGGATCTATCTGGGCGCGGTAATACCTTGAGCCTCAAGGCCAAGACGGGCAGCAGTGGCACTCAGGAGCAATTGTTTGAACTGCTGGATGAAGCTCCTGGCTTCGGCCACGCCACAGGGGCGGCTCGTTTCAAGGGCGGCAACACCCTGGGCGGCTATTACCTCTCCAGCCAGGCACCGACGCTGGTTTCTGCCGATGGCCAGGCGGGTATTCTGCCGCAGTACACCATAGAGATGATAGTGCGTCTGGCACCAGAGTGGCAGGCATCGGAAAATGCCTGGGGCGCCGTCTTTGCCCATAAACCCAGCCAGAGCCAGGTGTGTGAACACCATAAGCTGGATTGTGGCGGCGGTGATCCTTCGCTGGCGTTGACCGCCTCCAGTCTCAAGGAGTTCCAGTGGATCTCCACCTCCAGCAATGGCGTGGGGCCCAGCAACTGGTCTTGGGAAGTGGACAGGGATTATTGGTATCACGTGGCCATAGTCAACGACGGCCAATACGCCACCATGTATGTGGACAACTCCAGGGTAATGCGTACCGCCGAAGCCGAGCAGCATGGGCTGGTGAGTATTCCCGGCGGCGAATGGATGGTAGGCGCCTCCAGTTGGGACGGTGAGGTGGCCGATCTGTTCCGTGGTGATATTGCCGAGATCCGGATTGTCGACAGGGTATTGCCTGAGTCTGACTGGCTTAACGCCAAGTAAAAAAATGCTGAAAATCAAAGAGGCTGCCCAGGCAGCCTCTTGTTATTGCAGACTCAACCGCAGACGGGGCAGTTGGGGATCTGCGGCAGCTTCATCTCGCGAAACTCCATGGTCATGGCATCGAACATCAGCAAACGACCGTAGAGCGGCTTACCGATACCACTGATCACCTTGATGGCTTCCACTGCTTGCAGGCAGCCCATCATACCGACGACCGGCGCCAGAATACCCGACTCGACACAGCTGAGTTGCTGCTCGCCGAACAGACTGCTGAAACAGTGATAGCAAGGCATCTGTTGCTGATAACCGAAGACGGAGATCACCCCTTCCATACGGATAGCGGCAGCGGACACCAAGGGCACCTTATGCCGAAAACAGCTGCGATTGAGCTGTTCGCGCACCGCAACATTGTCGGTGCAGTCCAGCACCAGATGGTGTTCGGCAACCAGTTGATCCAATTCGGGATCATCCAACACTCCATTGATGGTTTCTATCTGAACATGGGGATTGAGCGCACTCAGGCTCTCTTTGGCCGATTCCACCTTGGGCTGGCCTATATTGCCATCCTGGTGCAGTACCTGGCGCTGCAGGTTGGACAGTTCGACAGTGTCGAAGTCCACCAGGGTCAACTTGCCGACCCCGGCAACCGTCAGATACTGACCGGCAGCGCAGCCTAGGCCACCGGCACCTATCATCAGCACCTTGGCCTGTTTGAGCTTCTCCTGGCCTTCAATGTCCATCGCCTTGATGGAGATCTGCCGGCTGTAGCGCAGCATCTCGGCATCTGTGAGTATCTCGTCGCTCATATCGGCCTCAGCACAGCACGCTGTTAAAGGGTTCTACCGTGACTCTGGTGCCCGCCGGGGTGTCGCCCTGCATCTGTTCCAGAATAATAAAACAGTTGGCCAGGCTCATGGAGGTCAGCATGCCCGAACCCTGTGAGCCGGTTACCGCCACTTCCAGTTCCCCGTCCTGGTTGCGGCTCAGAATACCGCGCTGGTATTCCACCCGTCCGGGCTGTTTACGTATGGGGGCGGTCAATTTGGCATCCAGTAGTAGTGGGGTTGGTTGTGGCAGCCCCTGCAGTTTATGCAGCAAAGGCCACACCAGCTTGTAGAAGGTCACCATGGATGAAACCGGGTTGCCCGGCAGACCACAGAACACCGCCTTGCCTATATGGCCGAGGGCAAAGGGTTTGCCCGGCTTGATCGCCAGTTTCCAGAAGCTTATTTTGCCTTCCTCATCGAGGATCTGCTTGGTGAAGTCGGCCTCACCGACCGAGACCCCCCCTGAGGTGATCACCATATCGGCACTGGCCGAGGCGTTGCGAAACGCTTGGCGGATAGCCTCAGGATCATCCGCAATAACGCCGAGATCCTGCCACTCGACACCGGCGCGGCTGAGCAGGCCCTGAATCGAGTAGCGATTGGAGTCATAGATCTGACCGGGCGCCAACTCTGAACCCACGGGGCGCAATTCATCACCTGTGGAGAAGAAAGCGATTTTAACCTTACGGATCACTCTAAGGCTGCTGATGCCTATGGTGGCCATCACCCCCATTTCGGCGGCACCTATCAGAGTGCCGGCCCTGAGGACCTTGGTGCCGGCCAGCAGCTCTTCGCCGCGGCCACGCACATTGTCTCCGGCCTGCTTGCAAGGTTCTATGGTGATCTGCTCGCCATTGGCTTCGGTTTTCTCCTGCATCTGCACTGTATCGAAACCCGCAGGCACAGGAGCGCCAGTCATGATGCGAACACAGCCGCCTGGCTGATATTGGCCTTCAAAAGGGTGGCCGGCAAAGGAGCTACCCAGTAATTTCAGGCTGGCCTTCTCGGGCAGGTCGGCATAACGATAGGCGTAGCCGTCCATCGCCGAGTTATCGAACGGCGGCAAGTCTATGCTGCTGGCCAAGTCTTCTGCCAATACTCGTCCCAGAGAATCCGACAGTTGCACGGTTTCGGTATCTTCCAACGGGGTGACCTGCTCGAGTAGCAGGGGCAGAGCGAGATCCGGATGCATCAGCCCTGGATGGGCACAGACGTCTTGCGGCTTGGACATAGAGCAACCTTATTTGAGCTATTACTGAACCTGGTTGGCTATTATGCCACGCTGAAAGTGGATGACTATGATCTGCATGCCAGTTTTCGCGCACTGGGTGCAGGCTTTTCCTTTTACAGTCAGCGGATTGCGCCAAATAGCAAATGAGAATTCAAGTTAAATGAAAAGTGTTTTCATTATAAATCATTGCGTTAGGTAAAGATTCTTGCATTTGTTGTGTCCCTTGATAACAATAGCGCCCATGAAACAGATACCCGAAATGAGAGGCAAGGATATGTTGGCACAAGCCATGATTGATAAGTTGAACGAGCAGATCAATATGGAGTTTTTCTCCTCTAACCTGTATCTGCAGATGAGCGCCTGGTGTGAAGACAAAGGCTTTGAAGGCGCGGCCAAGTTCCTGCGGGATCACGCCGATGAAGAGATGCAGCATATGCGCCGTCTGTTCACCTATGTGAGTGAAACCGGTGGCATGCCTCTGCTGGGCGCCATTGAAGCTCCAAAGGCCAATTTTGAATCCCTGCTGTCCCTGTTCGAGTACACTTACGAGCACGAGCAGCTGATCACCAGCAAGATCAATGCTTTGGCTCATACCGCCTTCACGACTCAAGATTATTCTACCTTCAACTTCCTGCAGTGGTATGTGGCCGAGCAGCACGAAGAAGAGAAGCTATTCAAGTCGATTGTCGACAAGATCCGCCTGGTGGGCGAGGATGGCAAGGCGCTGTTCCTGGTGGACAAGGACCTGATGCAACTGGCGAGCGAAGGTGGCGAGACAGTGATGAATGCACAGATGGCTTAAGGCTATCCGCTGATGACAAGAGCAGCCTTAAGGCTGCTTTTTTATGCCAGAAGCTGACGAATGAAAGTTTCACCCTGAGCGAGGATCGGAGTCAGGCTCTTGGCCGGCAGCGGTCTTGAAAGCAGATAGCCCTGGCCAAAATCACAGCCCATGGACTTGAGCAAGATCCATTGCGCGCGGGTCTCTATGCCTTCTGCCACCAGTTGTAAGTCCAGGCTCTTGCCCATCATGACTATTGCCCGCACCAGGCTGGCATCGGCCTCATTCACCAAGGCATTATCGACAAAACTTTTGTCGATTTTGATCACTGAGATAGGGAACTTACGCAGATAGCTCAAGGAGGAGAAGCCGGTTCCAAAATCATCCATATGAATCGTCACCCCGAGTTGGCGAATGCTGTTGAGCACCTCCAAACAATGGGGACTGTCGTCCAGCAACATGGATTCGGTGATTTCTATGTGCAGTCTCTCGGCGGCTATGCCGTGACGTTTGATGGCGTCGGCCAGCAAGGTGTCGAAGCGTACCCCACTGACATTGATACACTGGCGGCTGGAGACGTTGATCGCCATATCCAGCTTTATTCCCTTGGCATGCCAATGGCTTAGGTCTTTCAGTGCTTGTTCCAGTACCCATTCGCCTATCGGCTCTATTAGGCCGTTGTTCTCTGCGATAGGAATGAATTTCTCCGGCGAAACCCAGCCATATTCGGGGTCATTCCAGCGTATCAACGCCTCGACAGAGGTGATTTGGCCGGTTTCCATAGAAACTATGGGTTGATAATGCAAGCAAAACTCTTGATGCAACACGGCGCTTCTTAGATGTTGCTCCAACTGCAAGCGCTCCAGCATGCTGGCGTTCATGCTGGGAGTGAAATACTGGTAGTTGTCGCGGCCGTTGTCTTTGGCGCTGTACATGGCGGTTTCTGTGTTGCGGGTCAAGGCATCTATGTCATCGCCGTCCTCGGGATAGACACCTATACCAAAGCTGACCGAGATCAGGGTGTCCTGACCATCGATATCGAAGCTATTGCCGAACAGGGCTTTTACTCTGTCGGCTACTGCTGTCAGGGCGGCATCATTCTTATAGTGTGGCAAGATCACGGCAAATTCATCGCCCCCTATGCGGGCGACAAACTTCTGTTCATCCGGGAGTGACTCCAATCTTCTCGCCACCTGTTGTAACAGTAGATCACCGCGTTTGTGGCCCAGTACATCATTGATATATTTGAACCTGTCGAGATCGATCAACAGAATTGCCAGTTTGTGACCATGAATACGGGCCTGTAACAGCTCGTGGTGCAGCCGCTCGTTGAACATCTTGCGGTTAGGCAGCTTGGTCAGAATATCGAAATGAGCCTGATACCAGATGTCCTGCTCGTATTTTTTACGGTGGCTGATATCGACAAACAAACCTATGTGTTTGAGTATATTGTTGTTATCGTCTCTAACCAGGGTGATGGCCAAGTACTCAGGATAAATTTCACCGTCTTTGCGCTTATTCCAGATCTCGCCTTCCCATTTGTTATTGGTCAGCAGGCTATCCCACATATTACTGAAGAAGGCATCATCGTGGCGATAGGAGTTGAGTATTGAAGGATTCTTGCCCTTGACCTCTTCCAGCTTGTAACCGGTAATGCGGCTGAATGCCGGGTTGACCAGTTCAATACGGTTATTGGCATCTGTGATGACAATCCCCTCGCCGGAGTAGTCGAATACCGCAGCGGCCTGTTTCAACTGTTGATAGGATTTTTGCCTTTCATTAAGCATTTGTCCCAGAGCCTTGGCCATGTCGGCCAATTCATCCTTACCCTCGACCTTGATATCCAGATCCAGATTAGGATCCTTGGTCATCAAGCGCATGTTGTTGGCTATAGCATAGATACGCCTGAGCAGATTGTGACTCAGGGCCCGGCCAAGAAACAACAGCAGGCCGATAGTGACGGCGGCTGAAAGGAGATAGAGGGCAATAAGGCGCAGCGATTGGGCGCGCTGAGCGTTGGAAAGATTGAGAATATCATCGGAAATACTGTCGGCTATGGCATCCATTTGGCGGATCCTTTCACTGGCCAACTGCCACCAGACTTCGGGAGTCACAGGTGGCTTGGGTTGGGTCAGGGCCTTCAGAGCATCGAGCATCTGCTCGTCGGAAATCTGCACCAGGGAGTCTATCTCTTTCACCTTGGCCCCCCGGCTTTGCATGGATGCTATCAGCTGCATCTTGTGGCGATATTCGTTGAGTTTGTCCTCGATTTGGGCGATCGCCTGTTGTTGTGTATTAGAGAGCACCCGGTTTGAGCTTAGTTTGTTGAGGATCTGCTCCAGTGATTCCAGTTTGCTATAGAAGCCTTGTTGGTACCTGCTTTCTCCCCGAAGAAGAAAGTTTTTAAACTCATGCAATAGGCCGCCATAACCCAGCTGGGAGCTGAACTTGTGTGCCTGGCGCGTGATGGCATCTTGTTGGCGCAGTTGTTCCCTGACGTTATTCAATGCCCGACTCTTATTATCCTGCAGCATGGTTTGCAAGCGTTGTTTGTGTTCTGCTATAGCACTGGCCCGGAACAGATCTATGCTCTGATCTTGCTCTGTTATTAATGCCAACAGCTGTTCATAACTGTCGGTATCAAACTGACGTTTCAGCAGCATGCCGTTGATCAGGCCGCGCTCGCGCACCGCCAATTCCTGAATCCGCAATAGTGCAGCCAGGTCGGCATAGGCTCTGGCCTGTTGTACATTGCTTGACAGGGATTGCAGATTAGCTATACCCAGCAGGAGTTCGTAGTTAAAGTCGGAATAGAAATTCAGTGCGTCGCTTTCGTCGCGGCTCAATAGTTCGCGCCGGTTGTTTTCCAGAGCCTGCTTGCCGAGCCGCAGAGCTTCCAGTTTGGTTTGTAGCAGATGCTGGGCCGTAGGAGACAGTTGTTCAGGGAGTTGCAATAAGTGGGGAGAGTTTTGCAGGGCGGTTATCTGTGCCGATACCCGCTGCTGCTGCACCTGCAGACTATCGGTAAAGCACTTACCATCGCAGGCGATATAGGCGGCGCTGAGACCACGTTCCTGCTGCAATTCGTAGATGAGATCGGCCAGGCGACGCCCTACCTCGACGGCATGATAACTTTGGTTGGCCAAACGATAGTTATGCAGCAGTTCAAATAAACGCACACAACCCAGTAGGCTGAGAACCAAAACAGGCACTAAGGCAAACAAGAGTAATTTGCGCTTTAGGCTCAGTTGGCTTAACACCTATGGCTCTCCTCGAAATCCTAACTGATAAAGACCTGCCTGTAAGCTATTGGGATACAGGCAATAACTCTCGATAAGTAACATATTGCCTATCAGGGGGCGACCCGTTATTCAAGGATTTCTAATCTAGGTCACGAAAATAAACCTTAAAAAGAAAAGGGTTAATGTAAGCCTTGTTGTAACCTAGTTTGCTGGTTTGTTTAAATCAAAAGCGGCTATGTAGCCGCTTTTGATTAAATAGTTAGAGAGTGCTGGTTTATTAGCCTGCGTTGGCCAGCAGAGATTCGCGATAGCTGACAATATCCTCGATGGAAAGAACCGGCAGGTCGTGTTTGTCACCAAAGGCAATGATTTGTGGCAGTCTGGCCATGGTGCCATCCGGATTGGTCACCTCGCACAGCACTCCGGCGGGTTTTAGGCCTGCCAGTTGCATCAAGTCCACAGTGCCCTCTGTGTGACCGCGGCGGGTCATCACACCACCGGGCTGAGCCCGCAGCGGATAGACGTGTCCTGGGCGGGCCAGGTCTTCCGGTTTGGCGTTGTCGGCAATGGCGGTCTTGATAGTCGTCACCCGGTCGGCAGCGGAAACCCCTGTCGTGACTCCGACTTTGGCCTCAATGCTTACGGTAAAGGCGGTGCCGAACTGGCTGGAGTTGTTTTCCACCATGGGCGGCAACTGCAGCGCCTTGATTTTCTCGTCGGTAAGGCAAAGACAGACAATGCCGCTGCATTCGCGGATCAGCATCGCCATCTGGGCGTTGGTCAGACTCTCGGCGGCGAAGATAAGATCGCCTTCGTTTTCTCTGTCTTCATCGTCGACCACCAAAACACCGCGGCCTTGACGCAGTGCTTCCAGGGCGGTTTCGACTCTTTCAATCGGGGTGCCAAAAGGCGCTAATAATGACTGATTCATGGTAAAAATCCTTAAATTACGGCTTGGGTTTTCCAGAATCAGGGCAAAGAAAGGAATAGTGGCCTCTCTGCCGCTGGCAGAGACGTATCACTAAGCGGATCGCCTGGCGGCAATCTGATTCTCTTTCATCCGGACTGAGCCATCTAAATGGCAACACCGTCGGCTCTGGAATAGTCACGCTAGGTCGTGATGACACCAGATCTGCTGACCCCGCCAGAATCTGGCGGGCGCTCGCGGGCTTTCATGTCGCTGACATGATTTACCGCCGGTGGGGAATTTCACCCCGCCCTGAGAATTGACCCGTCACTTATATGTGGCAGGCGGCAACAGCATGCGCCTGTTACATACAAATGACAAGCGGACAGGGTCACATTTTCTGCGGGTGAAGGGGAGCCTTTGAGAGTAGGGCTTAGATGGCAGGGCTTGCCGTTGGCGCCGGTCGGCGTCACTATATGCAGGCGGCCTGTAGTCGAGGGAGTAGGCCGCTGATATTAATGCTTCTCAGGCTAAGGAAGGTGCGAACAAGTCCCATGTGTGCTCTGCGTCGGCTTACGGGCCTGGATGCAAGGCGTGGTTCGCAGCAAATGGCCCTAGTTCTTTGCAAGAATTCCCTAAGGAAAAGTGATGAGTCGAGCAGGATCCCTGATGTTGGTTTTAGGCACAGCCTTGTGGCTGTGCGGATGCAGTGGAATGAATTCAGAAAATAAGCTGGTGGCACCGGTTGCCGAAAAACGTCCCCACACCATGAGTCTCCACGGTGTGACCAGGACAGATGACTATTATTGGCTGCGTGACGATGAACGTAAGGCTCCGGACGTTATCGACTATCTGGAGCGGGAAAACGCCTATACCGCCGCGCGTCTTAAACCTTGGGAACCGCTGAAACAGAAACTGTTTAAAGAGCTGACCTCCAGGCTGGAGCAGGATGAGAGCAGCGTGCCATATCGCTGGCATAACCATTGGTATTATCGCCGTTTCGAGGCTGGGCTGGAGTATCCGGTGATCGCCAGAAGCCGTGAATTCAATGGTGAAGAGCAGTTGTTGCTAGATGTTAACCGGCGCGCCGAGGGGCAGGAGTTTTACGCTCTGGGCGGAGTGTCTGTCAGCCCGGATGAGCAGATACTGGCCTTTGCCGAGGATACCCTCAGCCGCCGTATTTACAGCGTCTATTTTAAAGATCTTGCCACAGGTGAACAGCTTGCCGACAAGCTGACGGGCGTCGATGGCCGGGTGGTCTGGAGCAATGACAACCGTTATGTGTTCTATATCGCCAAAGACCCACAGACCCTGCTGGGATACCAGGTTTTCCGGCACAAGCTGGGAAGCCCTCAGAGCGAGGATCTGCTGGTTTATGAAGAGCAGGACGATACCTTCTATATCTCCCTCGGCAAGAGTCTGGATGAATCCCTGATTGTATTGCACCACGAGAGCACCACGACCAGTGAAGTTTCCCTGCTCGATGCCAACGCCCCGCTCGGCGAATTCCGGGCGTTTCTGCCGCGGGAAGAGGGCCACGAATACAGCATCGCCAAACGAGGAGATGAATTTTTCATCCTTAGCAACTGGCAGGCGACCAATTTCAGGCTGATGAAAACCACGGCTGCCGATGCCGGCGACAAGCGCAAGTGGCAACAGGTGCTGGCCCATGATCCCGAGGTGCGCCTCGAAGACCTGTTATTGCTGGACGATTATCTGATAGTACAGAGCCGCAGAAAGGGGCTGAGCCATATCAAGGTCTATCCCCATACCGATCTCAGCCGGGGCTATGAATTGACCTTTGATGACCCGGCCTATGTGGTTGGTCTGGATATCAATCCCAGCCAGCACAGTCGCGAACTGAGGTTATATTACTCGAGCCCGACTACCCCCGAGAGTATTTACAGCTATCAACTGGATAAGCCGGGCGAGCGCAAACTGCTCAAGCAGGAAAAAGTCTTGGGGGACTTCGAGCCCGGCAACTATCAGGCCGAGCGCTTGCTGATCCCGGCCCGTGACGCTGCCCAGGTGCCCGTGACTCTGGTGTATCGCAAGGACAAGTTCCGTAAAGACGGCAGCAACCCACTGTATCAGTACGGTTATGGTGCCTACGGCCATATCATAGAGCCGGATTTCGATGCCTCTATTCTCAGCCTACTGGATCGTGGCGTGGTCTATGCCATTGCCCATGTCCGGGGCGGAGAGATGCTCGGCAGGCCTTGGTATGATGATGGCAGGCTGTTTAATAAACGAAACAGTTTCAATGACTTTGAAGACACTACCCGGGCACTTTTGGATCTGGGTTATGCCGCACCCGGCAAAGTAGTTGCCGCCGGTGGCAGTGCCGGTGGTTTATTGATGGGCGCCGTGGTCAATCAGGCTCCGGATATTTACCTGGCGGTGGCCGCCCATGTGCCCTTTGTGGATATAGTAACCACCATGCTTGATGAGTCGATTCCGCTGACGACCAATGAATATGATGAGTGGGGCAACCCCAATGACAAGTCCTACTTTGACTATATGTTGAGTTACTCGCCCTATGACAACATTCGCCATCAGGCCTACCCGCATCTGTTGGTGACCACAGGGCTGCACGACTCTCAGGTGCAGTATTTTGAGCCAGCCAAGTGGGTGGCCAAACTCAGGGACTACAAGACGGACGACAATCTGCTGTTGTTACAGACGGATATGGAGGCCGGCCATGGCGGCAAGAGCGGACGTTTCCGGCAATTTGAAGATACCGCGCTGGAATATGCCTTCTTCCTCGGCCTGTTGGGACTGGAATGAGTGGTGATAACTGGCAGTTGTATATCCTGCGCTGCGCCGGGGGCGAACTGTACACAGGGATCACCAAGGATGTGCCCCGGCGCCTGCAGGAGCATCAGAGTGGCGGCCCCAAAGCCGCCAAATATCTGCGCGGTCGCGGGCCTTTGCAACTCGTTTATCGTGAAGAGATTGGCAGCCACGGTGATGCCCTGCGGCGGGAAATGGCGGTAAAAAAGCTGAGTAAGCGCGCCAAACTGAGTTTGATTGCCAAGTCCGCAGTTATGCCGGGGTGAGCGACCTTAAAAAAGGAGCAGGAGCGCCAATGGCCGGGCCATTACAGCGGGCGCTTCCTGCGGTCGGGAAGAGGGTCCCCAAGGAGGGGGTGATGGCTCATCAGCGATGGCCCATCAGCAAGATAGTGACAAAGAGCCGCGGCCGGCGAGTTCCACAACGCCAGTCGATGGCTGTTTCTCTTACCACCTAAAGCAGAAAACATGCCAAAGCAATAACACATTGTTTATATTTGTTATTCTTGCGGCCATCTTGAAGTAAGTGTCCGCACTAGTGTCCTCTTTCCTTAAAAAGTGACCGATTTGGCTATTCGGGTGTCCGCCGGACACTCAAACCGGATCGTAAAGTGGTCCATTTAAAGGTTGGCTAGTGAGGCGAGCAGGAAACCAGTTGCATGCTTGATGTTACACTCTCGAACAGATAGAAAACTCGGTAGCTTATTGTTTCCGAGCGGACGAATTGATTTTCGAGCCTTTTTGGGAAAAGTATTGGTCCTGGATTTGGTTCTTGGCATCAAGGCGCTTAACTGTGTTTTTTGTTAACTGACACAAAGAGTCCGGCTTTCTCTTGGTTTCGCCCCGTGTATCCTTGATAACAAAGTTGATTAAGAATACAATCTATGGCCGATTTTTGTGCCCTGAGCCGGAGAATTCTCGTCAGGGGCGAGTTCGAAAGCGGGCTGGCGCTGAATTAAGCCTTAAACTTACTCAGCTGTCCCTAGGCTCAGGTCGTAATGAGTAACGGAATTAACCGATGACAACAAATACTGAAAACCAGGGCAACTCTCTGGATATCGTAAAGTGGGTAGTAGCTATACTACTGGTGGCTGCAGCGATTGTTGGCAACCAGATGTACAACGACAGTGAAATCTTCACTCTGCCAATCCGCGCAGCGGGTGTGGTTGTCGTATTTGCTATTGCAGGTTTTATAGCCCTGCAAACGATTAAGGGTAAGCAAGCATTGGCCTTTGCCCGTGAGTCACAAATCGAAGTGCGCAAAGTTGTATGGCCTACTCGCCAAGAGGCGTTGAATACCACCTTTATCGTACTGGCTGCGACAGGTATCCTGGCCTTGATCCTTTGGGGATTGGATGCGGTATTGCTGCGCATTGTCAACTTTATTACTGGCGTATAGGCACTAGAATGACTGAAGCTAAAGAAGCTAAGAAAAGATGGTATGTGGTTCAGGCTTTTTCCGGTTATGAAGGCCGTGTATGTAAGTCTTTGCTTGAACACATCAAAATGCATGGTATGGAAGAGTTCTTCGGCGAAGTACTGGTTCCTACCGAAGAAGTCGTGGAAATGCGTGCCGGCCAACGCCGCAAGAGTGAGCGTAAGTTCTTCCCCGGTTATGTGCTGGTACAGATGGAAATGAACGATCAAAGCTGGCACTTGGTGAAGAGTATTCCTCGAGTGATGGGCTTTATTGGTGGTACTTCAGATCGCCCAGCACCTATTTCTGATAAGGAAGCCGAGGCTATCCTGCGTCGCTTGCAGGAGACGACTGATTCTCCGACTCATCGCGTTATGTTCGAACCCGGCGAAGTGGTTCGGGTTACCGATGGTCCATTTGCCGACTTCAACGGTACTGTTGAGGAAGTGGATTATGACAAGAACCGCGTTAAGGTGTCTGTGATGATCTTCGGCCGCTCAACTCCGGTTGAGTTGGACTTCAATCAGGTCGAAAAATCCTGATTAAATAAAATACAAAATCCGTTTGGCAACGGGTGCGGATTTCTATATAATCCGCACCCGTTGTTTTCGGGGAGCTCAAGGCATGTTGCCTGAGCGTTTGAACCCAAACTGAGGAAATGTCAGATGGCAAAGAAAATTGAAGCTTACATCAAGCTGCAAGTAGCAGCCGGTGCTGCAAACCCGTCTCCACCAGTTGGTCCAGCTCTGGGTCAGAAAGGTGTGAACATCATGGAATTCTGTAAAGCATTCAACGCTCGTACTGAAAAGTTCGAAAAAGGTATGCCAATTCCAGTAGTGATCACTGTTTACAATGATCGCTCATTCACTTTCGAAACCAAGACTCCACCTGCAGCCTTCTTGCTGAAGAAAGCCGCTGGCCTGAAGTCAGGTTCTGCCCGCCCTAACACTCAGAAAGTGGGTACTATCAAGCGTAGCCAGGTTCAGGAGATTGCTGAAACCAAGGCAACCGATATGACTGGTGCTGACATTGAAGCGATGATTCGCTCAATCGAAGGTACTGCGCGTTCCATGGGTTTGGTAGTAGAGGACTAATATAATGGCAAAGCTGACTAAGCGCATGCGCACCATCCGCGAGAAAGTGGACGTAACCAAAGCATACGACATCAACGAAGCTGTAGCTCTGCTGAAAGAACTGGCTACTGCCAAGTTCGTTGAGAGCGTAGACGTTGCCGTTAACCTGGGTGTTGATCCTCGTAAATCTGACCAAAACGTTCGTGGTGCTACTGTGCTGCCACACGGTACCGGTCGTGAAGTACGTGTTGCTGTATTCACTCAAGGTGCCAATGCCGAAGCTGCGAAAGAAGCTGGTGCTGAACTGGTAGGTATGGAAGATCTGGCTGAGCAGGTGAAAGCCGGCGAAATGAACTTCGACGTAGTTATCGCATCTCCTGATGCAATGCGCGTTGTTGGTATGCTGGGTCAAATTCTGGGCCCACGCGGCCTGATGCCTAACCCTAAAACCGGTACTGTAACTCCTAACGTTGCCGAAGCTGTTAAGAACGCCAAGGCAGGTCAGGTTCGTTACCGTAACGACAAGAACGGTATCATCCACACTACTATCGGTAAAGTGGACTTCGAAACTGTTCAACTGAAAGAAAACCTGGAAGCACTGCTGTCTGCACTGAGAAAGGCTAAGCCTGCTGCAGCCAAAGGTCAGTATGTGAAGAAGGTAAGCATCTCCACCACTATGGGTGCAGGTGTAGCTGTCGACCAGAACACTCTGGACGCTGCTAGCTAATTTTACAAAATGCGCGTGTTAGCCTATAATGCGCGCACTTTTGTGGGTTGGAACCTATGACGGGTGTTTTCACTCTGATGGGTTTCCGTCCAAGACCGCAGGTGTTGACCGTCTGGAATACTTAATTTCCTGCGTAGACGGTGTCAGGCCCCAGATAGATTTATTTCTGCTGGATTATCTGCACCGTAAGTAACTGAGTACGTTTGTATTCAGTATGGTAAACACTGGGGGATTCCCCAGGTAGAATCCAGGAGTAAAGCCAATGGCATTAAGACTCGAAGACAAAAAAGCGATTGTTGCTGAAGTCAACGAAGCTGCCAAAGGTGCGCTTTCTGCAGTTGTCGCCGATTCACGCGGTGTAACTGTAGGTGCTATGACAGTTCTGCGTAAGACTGCTCGCGCAAACGGTGTGTATGTACGTGTAGTACGTAACACTCTGGCTCGCCGCGCAGTAGAAGGCACTGCTTTTGAGTGTCTGACAGAGGTGTTCTCTGGCCCAACTTTGATTGCTTTCTCTAACGAGCACCCAGGTGCTGCAGCTCGTCTGTTAAAAGACTTTGCTAAAGAGCAAGCCGCTTTCGAAGTTAAAGGTGCAGCTTTTGAAGGGGAATTCATCCCTGCAGCTGACATTGATCGTTTGGCAAAACTGCCAACTTACGAAGAAGCACTGGCACAGCTGATGATGACTATGAAAGAAGCATCTGCTGGCAAGTTCGTTCGTACTCTGGCCGCTCTGCGCGATCAAAAACAAGAAGCCGCTTAATCTCAAGCTGGCTGCTTAACAGAATTGAATTCAGAACAATAGGAAACATTTGTTATGTCTATCACTAAAGACCAAATCCTTGAAGCCTTTGCAGCTATGTCTGTAATGGAAGTTGTTGAACTGATCGAAGCTATGGAAGAGAAGTTCGGCGTATCTGCTGCTGCTGCAGTAGTTGCTGGCGGCGCTGGTGAAGCTGCTGCTGCTGAAGAGAAAACCGAGTTCGACGTAGTTATGACTTCTCACGGTGACAACAAAGTTGCTGTGATCAAGGCTGTACGTGGTGCCACAGGTCTGGGTCTGAAAGAAGCCAAAGCTATGGCTGAATCTGCTCCAGTAGCTGTTAAAGAAGGCGTCTCTAAAGAAGAAGCTGAAGCTCTGAAGAAAGATCTTGAAGAAGCTGGTGCTCAAGTAGAGATCAAGTAAGTCATACTGACTTACAATCACCCAAGCCAATTGGGTGGAGGCTGGCGGTTTTTTGACCGTCGGCCTTTTTTGCGCTGTAAGCGTTGGCGATTTTTTTCACCGTTTGTCGCCAGATTTTGCAGTCCCTAGCAGTGATTATTGGTTAGGTTCTTGCCATCAACGGTGATGGGCAAACGTGCTGGATTAACTGTGTTGATTCAGTCTTGGTCACATCTCGCAAGCAGAGGAAACCCATGGTTTACTCCTATTCTGAAAAGAAGCGTATTCGCAAAGACTTCGGTAAGCGTCCACAGGTATTGGACATCCCTTACCTGTTGTCTATTCAGTTAGACTCTTTTAAGAAGTTCACCGATCAAGATCCTACCGGTGAGCGTGGCCTAGAGGCCGCCTTCCGTAGCGTTTTTCCCATCAAGAGCTTTTCTGGTAATTCAGAACTGCAGTACGTCAGCTATAAGCTGGGCGAGCCTGTTTTTGATGTGAAAGAGTGTCAAATCCGCGGTGTGACATACTCCGCTCCACTGCGCGTTAAGCTGCGCATGGTGCTGTATGATCGTGAAGCTGCCGCCGGCACTGTAAAAGATATTAAAGAACAAGAAGTCTATATGGGGGATATCCCTCTGATGACTGAAAACGGTACCTTTGTTATCAATGGTACTGAGCGTGTTATCGTATCTCAGTTGCACCGTAGCCCAGGTGTGTTCTTCGACCACGACCGTGGTAAGACACACTCCTCAGGTAAAGTGCTGTATAACGCGCGTATTATTCCTTACCGCGGTTCATGGCTCGACTTCGAGTTCGACCCTAAAGATGCGTTGTTTGTACGTATCGACCGTCGCCGTAAGTTGCCTGCCAGCATCATTCTGCGTGCCCTGGAATATTCTACTCAGGATATCCTCGACATCTTCTTCGAGCGTATTGACTTCAAGATCAAGAAAGATTCTCTGGTCATGACACTGGTTCCTGAGCGTCTGCGTGGCGAAACTGCCAGCTATGACATCAAGGACTCAGAAGGCACTGTGCTGGTAGAGAAGGGCCGTCGTATCACTGCCCGTCATATTCGCCAACTGGAAAAAACCAACACCACTGAACTGGAAGTCCCGGTTGAGTATATTGTTGGTAAAGTTGCGGCTCAGGACTATATCGATCCTGACACAGGTGAAGTACTGGTTACTGCCAACAACGAGATCAGCCTGGAAGACCTGGCCAATCTGTCACTGGCCGGTATCAAAGAGATCAGCACTCTGTACATCAATGAGCTGGATCACGGTGCTTATATCTCTGACACCCTGCGTATTGACTCAACCACCAACCGTTTGGAAGCGCTGGTTGAAATCTATCGCATGATGCGTCCTGGCGAGCCACCAACCAAGGATGCAGCCGAAGCTCTGTTCCAGAATCTGTTCTTCAGCGAAGAGCGCTATGACCTGTCTAAAGTGGGCCGGATGAAGTTCAACCGTCGTCTCGAAATCGACGAGAACGAAGGTACCGGTGTACTGACCAAAGAAGACATAGTTGCCGTAATGAAGAAGATCATCGAAATCCGTAACGGTTTTGATGAAGTCGATGATATCGACCACCTGGGTAACCGTCGTATCCGTAGCGTTGGCGAAATGGCCGAGAACCAGTTCCGTGTCGGTCTGGTACGTGTTGAGCGCGCAGTACGTGAACGTCTGTCTCTGGGCGATCTGAACGAGCTGATGCCTCAGGATCTGATCAACGCCAAGCCAATTTCTGCCGCAGTGAAGGAGTTCTTCGGTTCTTCTCAGCTGTCGCAGTTTATGGATCAGAACAACCCGCTGTCAGAAGTGACTCACAAGCGCCGTATTTCGGCTCTTGGTCCTGGCGGTTTGACCCGTGAGCGTGCCGGCTTCGAAGTTCGAGACGTGCACCCAACTCACTACGGTCGTCTGTGTCCAATTGAGACTCCTGAAGGTCCAAACATTGGTTTGATCAACTCACTGTCTACCTTTGCCCGTACCAACTCATACGGCTTCCTGGAAACACCTTATCGCAAGGTGATCGACAGTGTGGTTACCGATGAAGTGGAATATCTGTCAGCCATCGAAGAAGGTCGCTATGTGATTGCACAGGCCAACATCGAGCTCGACAACGAAGGCCGCATTGTGGAAGAGCAGGTTGCCTGTCGCCACAAGGGTGAATCTACCTTTATGCGCGCTTCAGATATCCAGTATATGGACGTATCTCCGCAGCAGATCATCTCTGTGGCGGCATCTTTGATCCCATTCCTTGAGCACGACGACGCTAACCGTGCATTGATGGGTGCAAACATGCAACGTCAGGCTGTACCAACACTCAAGTCAGAGAAGCCTCTGGTGGGTACAGGTATTGAACGTACACTGGCTGTTGACTCAGGCGTGGTTGTGGCTGCCAAACGTGGCGGCGTGATCGACTATGTTGATGCCAGCCGCATCGTGGTTAAGGTTAACGAAGATGAGCTGCGCCCAGGCGAAGCCGGTATCGATATCTACAACCTGACCAAGTACACTCGCTCCAACCAGAACACCTGCATCAACCAGCGTCCATGCTGTAGCGTAGGTGAGCCTGTGGTGCGTGGTGACGTGCTGGCCGATGGTCCGTCAACCGACTTGGGCGACCTGGCTCTGGGTCAGAACATGCGCGTGGCCTTCATGCCATGGAACGGTTACAACTTTGAGGATTCCATCCTCATCTCCGAGCGCGTAGCGCAGGAAGACCGTTTCACCACTATCCACATTCAGGAACTGTCCTGTATTGCCCGTGACACCAAGCTGGGTAGCGAAGAGATCACTGCCGACATCCCTAACGTAGGTGAGTCTGCACTGAGCAAGCTGGATGAATCCGGTATCGTTTACATCGGCGCCGAAGTTAAAGGCGGTGACATTCTGGTTGGTAAGGTAACGCCTAAGGGTGAAACTCAGCTGACTCCGGAAGAGAAACTGCTGCGGGCTATTTTCGGTGAGAAAGCGTCTGACGTTAAAGACAGCTCTCTGCGTGTACCTAACTCAGTGAAGGGTACAGTTATCGACGTGCAAGTCTTCACCCGTGACGGTGTTGAAAAAGACAAGCGCGCCATCGAAATCGAAGAGATGCACATTGCTCAAGCCCGTAAGGACTTGACTGAAGAGTTCAAGATCCTTGAAGAAGGTGTACTGAGCCGTGCCCGTAACCTGCTGCTGAGCGCCGGTTTCAGTGAAGCCAAATTGGCCGAACTGCCACGCAAAGACGTATTGGTTCAGGTTATCGACGATGAAGCCAAGCAAACCGAACTGGAACAGCTGGCTGAACAGCACGAAGAGCTGAAAGCCGACTTTGACAAGAAGTTTGAAATCAAGCGTCGCAAGATCACCCAAGGTGATGATCTGGCTCCAGGCGTACTGAAGATCGTTAAGGTTTACCTGGCGGTTAAGCGTACCATCCAGCCTGGTGATAAGATGGCCGGTCGTCACGGTAACAAGGGTGTGATCTCCAAGATCTGTCCTATCGAAGATATGCCATACGACGAGCAGGGTAACCCTGTCGACATCGTACTGAACCCTCTGGGTGTACCTTCGCGGATGAACATAGGTCAGGTACTGGAAGTTCACTTGGGTGCTGCGGCTAAAGGTATTGGTAATCGCATCAATGCCATGCTGGAAGAACAGCGTGAGCTGGCCGAACTGCGTGGCTACATCAAACAGGTCTATGAACTGGGCGATGAAGTGAAGCAGCGCGTGGATATCGATTCATTTACCGATGATGAAGTTCTGCGTCTGGCCAAACACCTGAAGGATGGTCTGCCAACGGCAACCCCAGCCTTCGACGGTGCCAAAGAAAAAGAGATCAAGCAGATGCTTGAGCTCGCAGGTCTGCCGACTTCCGGTCAGCTGAATCTGTTTGATGGTCGTACCGGTAACCAGTTCGAGCGTCCTGTGACCGTAGGTTACATGTACATGCTCAAACTGAACCACTTGGTTGATGACAAGATGCACGCCCGTTCTACCGGTTCGTACAGCTTGGTTACTCAGCAGCCTCTGGGCGGTAAAGCTCAGTTCGGTGGTCAGCGTTTCGGTGAGATGGAAGTGTGGGCCCTGGAGGCATACGGTGCTGCGTATACTCTGCAGGAAATGCTCACAGTGAAATCGGATGACGTTAACGGTCGTACTCAGATGTACAAGAACATCGTTGACGGTAACCATCAGATGCAGCCAGGAATGCCAGAGTCCTTCAACGTATTGCTGAAGGAGATCCGTTCTCTCGGTATCAACATCGAGTTGGATCAAGAGTAAGACGCGGTTTAAAGCCTGCGTTTGGCAACGAATTGGTGCTCCGCGAGAGCGGGGCACCGGGTTTAACTCCTTCAGGAGAGAAACGTGAAAGACTTATTAAAGTTTCTGAAACAGCAAAGCAAGACTGAAGAATTTGAAGGCATCAAGATCGGCCTGGCGTCGCCTGATCTGATCCGTTCTTGGTCATTTGGTGAAGTTAAGAAGCCTGAAACCATCAACTACCGTACATTCAAGCCTGAGCGTGAAGGCCTGTTCTGTGCCCGTATCTTTGGCCCGGTCAAAGATTACGAGTGTCTGTGCGGTAAGTACAAGCGTCTCAAGCACCGCGGTGTGATCTGTGAGAAGTGTGGCGTTGAAGTGACCCAGACCAAAGTACGTCGTGAGCGTATGGGCCACATCGAACTGGCCAGCCCAGTTGCCCACATCTGGTTCCTCAAGTCACTGCCATCCCGTATCGGTCTGATGCTGGACATGACTCTGCGTGATATTGAGCGAGTACTCTACTTCGAATCTTACGTGGTTATCGAGCCAGGCATGACCAGCCTGGAGCGCGGTCAAATGCTGACCGAAGAAACCTACCTGGATGCGCTGGAAGAGTATGGTGACGAGTTTGAAGCCAAGATGGGTGCCGAAGCGGTTCTGGAACTGCTGCGCGCTATCGATCTGGAGAAAGAAGTTGAGCAGATGCGCGAAGAGCTGCCATCTATCAACTCTGAGACCCGTCGCAAGAAAGTCACCAAGCGTTTGAAGCTGGTTGAGGCCTTCTACCATTCAGGCAACAAGCCAGAGTGGATGATCCTCAAGGTGTTGCCGGTTCTGCCACCTGATCTGCGTCCTCTGGTTCCACTGGACGGTGGCCGTTTCGCGACTTCAGATCTGAACGATCTGTATCGCCGCGTGATCAACCGTAACAACCGTTTGAAGCGTCTGCTGGATCTGGCTGCTCCGGATATCATAGTTCGCAACGAAAAGCGTATGTTGCAGGAATCTGTTGATGCCCTGCTGGATAACGGTCGTCGCGGTCGTGCCATTACCGGTTCCAACAAGCGTCCTCTGAAGTCCTTGGCCGACATGATCAAGGGTAAGCAAGGTCGTTTCCGTCAGAACCTGCTGGGTAAGCGTGTTGACTACTCAGGCCGTTCGGTAATTACCGTGGGCCCAACTCTGCGTCTGCACCAGTGTGGTCTGCCGAAGAAAATGGCGCTGGAACTGTTCAAACCATTCATCTACGGCAAGCTGGAAGGTCGTGGCCTGGCCACTACCATCAAAGCTGCCAAGAAGATGGTTGAGCGTGAAGTTGCCGAGGTTTGGGACGTACTGGATGAAGTGATCCGCGAACACCCCGTGATGCTGAACCGTGCACCAACACTGCACCGTTTGGGTATCCAGGCGTTCGAACCTGTACTGATCGAAGGTAAAGCGATTCAACTGCACCCATTGGTGTGTGCGGCTTATAACGCCGACTTCGATGGTGACCAAATGGCGGTACACGTGCCTCTGACGCTGGAAGCCCAGCTGGAAGCCCGTGCGTTGATGATGTCAACCAACAACATTCTGTCACCTGCCAACGGTGAGCCGGTTATCACTCCTTCTCAGGACGTGGTACTGGGTCTGTACTACATGAGCCGTGAGCGCGTAAATGGCCGCGGTGAAGGTATGGCCTTTGAGTCTGTTGCCGAAGCCGAGAAAGCCTATCGCACAGGTGCCGCTGAGCTGCACGCCCGGGTTAAAGTTCGTATCACCGAAACTCATATCGATGAGAACGGTGAGCGCACCCAGCAGCGCCGCATTGTCGACACCACAGTAGGTCGTGCTCTGTTGTCACTGATCCTGCCAGCCGGTATGTCTTTTGATCTGGTTAACCAGAACATGGGCAAGAAGCAGATCTCCCGTTTGCTGAACACCTGCTACCGTCAGCTGGGTCTGAAAGATACTGTTATCTTTGCTGACCAACTGATGTACACAGGTTTCCAATACGCCACTATCTCTGGTGCCTCTGTCGGTATCAACGATATGGAAATTCCGGAAGCCAAGTACAAGCTGGTTGCCGACGCAGAAGCCGAAGTTCTGGAAATCCAGGAACAGTTCCAGTCTGGTCTGGTAACTGCCGGTGAGCGTTACAACAAGGTTATCGATATCTGGGCCAGCGCCAACGAGAAAGTCTCCAAGGCGATGATGGAAAACCTGTCTTCCGAAGTGGTTATCAACCGCGATGGTGAAGAAGAGAAACAGGCTTCCTTCAACAGCATCTACATGATGGCCGACTCAGGCGCTCGTGGTAGTGCCGCTCAGATCCGTCAGTTGGCGGGTATGCGTGGTCTGATGGCCAAGCCAGACGGCTCTATCATCGAAACGCCCATCGTGGCGAACTTCCGTGAAGGTCTGAACGTACTGCAGTACTTTATTTCAACCCACGGTGCTCGTAAGGGTCTGGCGGATACCGCACTTAAGACAGCAAACTCAGGTTACCTGACTCGTCGTCTGGTGGATGTTGCCCAGGATCTGGTCGTTATCGAAGATGACTGTGGTACTCACGAAGGTCTGATCATGAAACCGCTGATTGAAGGTGGTGACGTGGTTGAGCCACTGCGTGAGCGGGTACTGGGTCGTGTTGTTGCCGAGGATGTTTACTATCCTGGTTCCGACGAAGTCCTGGCGCCACGTAACACTTTGCTGGATGAGGCATGGTGTGACAAGCTGGAAGAGTACAGCGTTGACGAAGTTAAAGTTCGCTCTGTGATCTCCTGTGATACCGACTTCGGTGTTTGCGCCAAGTGTTACGGTCGTGACCTGGCCCGTGGTCACCTGATCAACCAAGGTGAAGCAATCGGTGTTGTTGCTGCTCAGTCAATCGGTGAGCCTGGTACACAGCTGACGATGCGTACCTTCCACATCGGTGGTGCGGCATCCAGGGCTTCTGCAGAAAACAACGTTCAGGTGAAGAACGCCGGTAACCTGAAGCTGCATAACGCCAAGTTCGTTAAGAACAGCGATGGCAAGTTGGTTATCGTATCGCGCTCGTCTGAGCTGGCGATTATTGATGAACTGGGCCGTGAGAAAGAGCGCTACAAAGTGCCTTACGGTACTGTGCTCGAAACGCTGGAAGGCGCTGAAGTTAACGCTGGCCAGACCATCGCTAACTGGGATCCGCATACTCACCCAATCATCACTGAAGTGGCGGGTTATGTGAAGTTTGAGCAGATGATTGACGGTGTCACCATCTCGCGTCAAACCGACGAGCTGACCGGTCTGTCTTCCATCGTGGTATTGGATGTGGCCCAGCGCCCAAGCGCCGGCAAAGAAATGCGTCCAATGATCCGTTTGGTTGACGAAAACGGTAATGACCTGACCATTCCCGGTACCGACGTACCTGCGCAGTACTTCCTGCCCAGCAATGCGATCGTAAACCTGGAAGATAATGCTCAGATCAGCGTTGGTGATGCACTGGCTCGTATTCCTCAGGAATCGTCCAAGACTCGCGATATTACCGGTGGTCTGCCAAGGGTTGCTGACCTGTTCGAAGCCCGTAAGCCAAAAGAGCCTGCGATTCTGGCTGAGATCAGCGGTACCATCTCCTTCGGTAAAGAGACCAAAGGTAAGCGTCGTCTGGTCATTACCCCTGCTGAAGGCGGTAACCCATACGAAGAGATGATCCCTAAGTGGCGTAACCTGAACGTGTTCGAAGGTGAAAAAGTCGAACGCGGTGAAGTGATCGCCGATGGTCCAGAGTCTGCTCACGATATTCTGCGTCTGCGCGGTATTCACAACGTAGCCAACTACATTGTGAATGAAGTACAGGACGTATATCGTCTGCAGGGTGTGAAGATTAACGACAAGCACATTGAGGTGATCATTCGCCAGATGCTGCGTAAGTGTCTGATCACTGAAGCCGGTGATTCTGAGTTCCTCGAAGGGGAGCAGGTTGAGGTGTCCCGCGTCAAGATCGCTAACCGCGAACTGGAAGAGCAGGGCAAGATTCCGGCCAAGTTCGAACGCGAACTGCTGGGTATCACCAAAGCCTCTCTGGCGACCGAGTCCTTCATCTCCGCGGCCTCGTTCCAGGAAACCACTCGCGTACTGACCGAAGCGGCAGTAGGCGGTAAGAGTGATAACCTGCGCGGTCTGAAAGAGAACGTGATCGTAGGTCGTCTGATCCCGGCCGGTACCGGTTATGCTTACCACAACAACCGTAACCAGGCTCGCGGTGAAGTAGCGACTGAAGCACCTAGCATCAGCGCCAGCGAAGCCGAACAGAACCTGGCCGATCTGTTGAACCTGGCTGGCAGTCAGGAATAAGTAGCATAGATGTTACAAAAGGCGCCGAAAGGCGCCTTTTTCATTGGAATACGCTGCAAAAGTTGGCTATTTCTTGACAGCCAAGCCTTACCTTTCTAAAATTCCGCGTCCCACTATTGTGGGATTAGATTTTTCACACCTTATTGTTGAGTTGAAATCAACTGATTCGGAGCTATACATGGCAACTGTAAACCAGTTGGTACGTAAGCCTCGCGCACCTAAAGTCGAAAAGACTAACGTGCCTGCGTTGAACGCGTGCCCACAAAAGCGTGGTGTTTGTACTCGTGTGTACACCACTACTCCAAAAAAACCTAACTCTGCACTACGTAAAGTAGCTCGTGTGCGTCTGACCAACGGTTTCGAAGTAACTTCGTACATCGGCGGTGAAGGCCACAACCTGCAGGAACACAGTGTAATCCTGATCCGTGGTGGTCGTGTTAAAGACTTACCTGGTGTGCGTTATCACACTGTTCGTGGCGCCCTGGACTGTGCTGGTGTGACTTCACGTCGCCAAGCTCGTTCTAAGTACGGTGCTAAGCGTCCTAAGTCTTAATGGTTTTCCGTTAAGTAAGGCCAAGCTAAATATAAATTCCAGTTTTGGAAATACCTGAAGCATACGGAGAATAGTTATGCCAAGACGTCGCGTAGTAGGACAACGTAAAATCCTACCTGATCCAAAGTTTCAAAGTGAGTTGCTGGCTAAGTTCATCAACGTCATTATGCAGGACGGCAAAAAGTCGACTGCTGAAAAAATTATCTACAAAGCACTGGATGTTGTAGCCGATAAGAAAGGCGAAGAGCATCTGGTTATCCTTGAAGCAGCCCTGGAAAACGTTCGCCCAGCGGTAGAGGTTAAGTCTCGCCGTGTTGGTGGTTCTACTTACCAGGTTCCATGTGAAGTTCGTCCAGTTCGTCGTAACGCACTGGCGATGCGCTGGTTGGTTGAAGCTGCTCGTAAGCGTGGTGAAAAATCTATGGCTCTGCGCCTGGCAGGTGAACTGCTGGACGCTTCCGAAAACAAAGGTACTGCCGTTAAGAAGCGCGAAGACGTGCATCGTATGGCAGAAGCCAACAAAGCGTTTGCTCATTACCGTTGGTAATATCGGGCGCGGGCTTGCCCGCGCTTTCTCTGACATTGCTAAGATTTTTATCTTAGTCAAGAGGGTATAATCGTGGCTCGTACAACTCCAATTGAGCGTTATCGCAACATAGGTATTTGTGCTCACGTTGACGCAGGTAAAACTACTACCACAGAGCGAGTCCTGTTCTATACAGGGGTAAACCACAAGATGGGTGAAACCCATGACGGTGCGTCTACCACTGACTGGATGGTTCAGGAGCAGGAGCGGGGTATTACTATTACCTCTGCGGCTGTTACTACGTTCTGGCGCGGTATGGATGCCCAGTTTACTGAGCATCGTATCAATATCATCGATACCCCAGGTCACGTCGATTTTACTATTGAGGTAGAGCGTTCTCTGCGCGTACTTGACGGTGCTGTAGTGGTCTTTTGTGGTTCTTCTGGTGTGGAACCTCAGTCTGAGACCGTATGGCGTCAGGCCGACAAGTATCATGTCCCCCGTCTGGTGTTCGTCAATAAGATGGACCGTGCCGGTGCCGACTTTGATCGCGTAGTAGGACAGATCCGTAACCGTCTCGGTGCAACTTGTGTGCCTATTCAATTGAATATTGGTACAGAAGAAAACTTTAGCGGGGTTATCGATCTCATCAAGATGAAAGCCATCAACTGGAATGAAGAAGACCAGGGCCTGACTTTCACTCACGAAGAGATCCCAGAGCATTTGCTTGCCAAGGCAACCGAAATGCGCGAATACCTGGTAGAGAGTGCCGCAGAGGCTTCTGATGAGCTGATGGACAAATACCTTGAAGAAGGTGAGCTCACAGAAGAAGAGATCAAAAAAGCGCTTCGTCAACGTACTATCAACAACGAAATTGTGCTGGCTACCTGTGGTAGTGCCTTTAAAAATAAAGGCGTACAGGCAGTTCTCGATGCCGTTGTTGAATACCTTCCTGCTCCGGTTGATGTTCCTGCGATTAAGGGCATCGATGATAGAGAACAGGAAGTTGAGCGTGTTTCTGATGACAATGCACCTTTCTCTGCGTTGGCATTCAAAATCGCAACAGACCCATTTGTGGGTACTTTGACCTTTATCCGGGTTTACTCAGGTGTCCTGGAGTCAGGTTCAGCCGTTTACAACTCTGTAAAAGAGAAGCGTGAGCGTATCGGCCGTATCGTGCAGATGCACGCCAACGACCGTAAAGAACTGAAAGAAGTGCGCGCAGGTGATATAGCTGCTGCTATCGGCCTGAAAGATGTGACAACCGGTGACACCTTGTGTGACCCAGACCATAAGGTAATTCTGGAGCGGATGGAATTCCCCGAGCCGGTAATTACCATTGCTGTGGAACCTCGTTCCAAAGCCGACCAGGAAAAGATGGGCATTGCGCTGCAGAAGCTGGCAATGGAAGATCCTTCTTTCCGGGTTGAGACTGATGAGGAGTCGGGTCAGACTCTGATTTCAGGTATGGGTGAGCTACACTTGGACATTATCATCGACCGTATGCGCCGTGAGTTCAGCGTTGAATGTAACGTTGGTAAACCTCAGGTGGCTTATCGTGAAACTATCCGCAGTGCTGTGGAAGTGGAAGGTAAGTTTGTGCGTCAGTCTGGTGGTCGTGGTCAATTCGGTCATGTCTGGCTGAAACTGGAGCCTCGTGAAGAGGGTGCCGGTTATGAGTTTGTCAACGAAATCGTTGGTGGTGTTGTTCCTAGGGAATACATCCCTGCGGTTGACAAAGGGATCCAAGAACAGATGAAGAACGGTGTAGTCGCCGGCTTCCCTGTATTGGACGTGAAGGTCACTCTGTTCGATGGTTCATATCATGATGTGGACTCGAACGAAATGGCGTTCAAAGTTGCAGGTTCTATGGGCTTCAAGAAGGGGGCGCTGCAAGCTAACCCTGTGTTGCTCGAGCCTTGCATGAAGGTTGAAGTGACAACCCCAGAAGACTACATGGGTGACGTAGTAGGTGATCTGAACCGTCGTCGTGGTCTTATCGAAGGTATGGATGACGGCGTCGCCGGTATCAAGATTATTCGAGCTGTGGTACCTTTGGCTGAAATGTTTGGTTATGCAACAGATTTGCGCTCAGCGACTCAGGGTCGGGCTTCATACTCCATGGAGTTTTTGAAGTACTCTGAAGCGCCGCAAAACGTTGCTAAAGCAGTTATCGAAGCTCGTACCTGATTTAGGTAACGGCATTAACTGTTATTTTGATTGATGGTGTCCGGCAGCGCCGGACTCTTCTGAAAAGAAAGGAATATATCGTGTCTAAAGCTAAATTTGAACGTTCCAAGCCCCACGTTAACGTGGGCACCATTGGTCACGTTGACCATGGTAAAACCACTCTGACTGCTGCTATCTCAACTGTACTGTCTAAGACTTACGGTGGTGAGGCGCGTGACTTTGCAGCGATCGATAACGCTCCAGAAGAGCGTGAGCGCGGTATTACCATCAATACCTCTCACATCGAGTATGACACTCCAACTCGTCACTACGCCCACGTAGACTGCCCAGGTCACGCTGACTATGTTAAAAACATGATCACCGGTGCTGCCCAGATGGACGGCGCAATCCTGGTAGTAGCTTCTACTGACGGCCCAATGCCACAGACTCGTGAGCACATCCTGCTGTCTCGTCAGGTAGGTGTACCTTTCATCATCGTATTCATGAACAAGTGTGACATGGTAGACGATGAAGAGCTGCTGGAACTGGTAGAGATGGAAGTTCGTGAACTGCTGTCTGAGTACGATTTCCCAGGTGATGACCTGCCAGTAATTCAGGGTTCTGCTCTGAAAGCTCTGGAAGGCGACGCTCAGTGGGAAGCCAAGATCATTGAACTGGCAGAAGCACTGGATACCTACATCCCTGAGCCAGAGCGTGATATCGATAAGCCATTCCTGCTGCCTATCGAAGACGTATTCTCAATCTCTGGTCGCGGTACTGTAGTAACAGGTCGTGTAGAGCGCGGTATCATCAAAGTTGGTGACGAAGTAGAAATCGTGGGTATCCACGACACTACCAAGACCACCTGTACTGGTGTAGAAATGTTCCGTAAGCTGCTGGACGAAGGTCGTGCCGGTGAGAACTGCGGTATCCTGCTGCGTGGTACCAAGCGTGATGAAGTAGAGCGTGGTCAAGTACTGGCTAAGCCTGGTTCAATCACTCCACACACCAAGTTCGAATCAGAAGTTTACGTCCTGTCTAAAGAAGAAGGTGGTCGTCACACTCCATTCTTCAAAGGCTACCGTCCACAGTTCTACTTCCGTACAACTGACGTGACCGGTACTATCGAACTGCCAGAAGGCGTAGAGATGGTAATGCCAGGTGACAACATCAAGATGACAGTAACTCTGATCTGCCCAATCGCGATGGACGAAGGTCTGCGCTTCGCAATCCGTGAAGGTGGCCGTACAGTTGGTGCTGGTGTTGTAGCTAAGATCATCGCTTAATTGCG
>NZ_JBKORL010000092.1:0-88634 GCF_047314525.1 Shewanella sp. BJSY2023SW007
ATACATCCCCATTAACCTTAAACCCTTGGTGATATTGCAGCAACAGGCTTAAGCCTGCCGTTGGCATGCCTGGCAACCGCAGTTTTTGTATGAAGTATGTAGATTACTTGTCTCAGAGAGCCTACTTCCAAAAATCCGTCGTTATTTCTCAGAGACTGACACCCTGCAACGAGTTTCCTTGCAGCTCGGAAAGTGTTTAGGATGTCCTATATATCGTCTATATATCGCGTTATTTATCAGAGACTGACACCCAGCAGCGTGCTTCCTTGCTGCTCAGAAAGTGTTTAGGATGTCCTGTATTTCCACTTGCTGCTCAGAAAGTGTTTAGGATGTCCTGTATTTTGTTGTATTTTCGTTTATGGAAGACCAGCAGATGTGTATTCTCCAAAGTCTAAAAAACCGCACACCATTAGAGATAATATGATTTATAAGGTTGAGCACCAGGCACCGGATATAGTTTTGAACATTACCGATTCCCCATTGAGTTCAGCTGATATGTTGAAGTTTTTGGATGAAAAGCCGGTGAATGGTTTACAGAACCTGTATTTGATTGACGGTGAAAATGTTTTATTGAGGAAGTTCTAAGATGACTATGACTCTCAATTTGGAAGTTGCGAAGGGTGTTAGGCTTCAGGATATAAAAGACGCTTTAATGGGGGTTGAGTATTCTGAATTGTTTGAGACGGAGTCCGAGCTGTCTATAATATTACCTAATACAAATGCGTCCATGTCGGTTAAGACGAATCTTGAAAATTCGACAGTATTAACTGAAGACTTGGAAGATGCAGACTGGTCTGTTGGACTACGAGCATATTTTGATGTTGATGCTACGTTGCCTAACCCATTTGATGATGTGAAGAGAATTGTGTTGAATCTATCAAAGCAAACTTCATTTGAGTTTGCTTTGTCATTTCAATACGAGTCCCTCTATGCTCAGAAAGACTCTAATGGTCTAGAATTGAGTAAAGATTTTTAAATGAGGTGTAAAGCCCTACGTCAAAGGGCAGGGCCAGAGCATACTTTGAACATTATCTAACCAAAGAACACTCTTTCTCGGTAATCATCACACCAACCGGCCTGCTTTAGTTTGGCAGCATACAGGAACGGCCTTTGGTTGAAGATTCCAGACCCTCAATGCCACATTCAGTGTATCAACTGACCCATCTGTTAATTGAAGTACGCGCCGCCGCTATCAAGCCTGATACTTCAGTAACTATCGGGGCGGATCAAACAGCTATTTAGCCTTTATCATAGTGGCGAATGGGCAGTTGGCTGACACTGTCGAGTCGCCAGGCTCCCTTCTCATACACGAAGCGAACGCTGTGCAAGGCATCCTTAAAGTCATAGCGTTGGTTCGAGTCTGGCAGGACCTTGTTAAACTCCAGCTGAATGTTTTGATAGCCATCCTCAATAGACAACTTACCCAGATGATTTGGCAAATCGATAAGGCGGCTCAGCGCCTTGTCCAACTCGCGATTTTGTATCGGCAGTTGCTGCTTAAACTGCTCACTGAACAAGGCCGCGAAGGCTTGTTTGTCCTTGCTGTGGATATAGGCGGCATTGGTCCAGTCGGCCAACAAGAGTTCGAAGGTCTTGTCTGCCCGGGTTAGAGATGCGATGGGGGTTTTGTTGTCGTTGGTAAGGTAACTTTTAAGAGCTGCCTCGGCTTCTTCAAGGCCGCGCTCGAATATTTGCGCCACCTTTATCGCAGCCGGATCCTGGTTGGCCTTTAGCTCAGCGCTAAGTCTGTTGACGGCTTCCACCCGCTCTTGCCAACTGTTGAAACCTTTCATTAGGCTTTGTAGTGAAGCTTTATGCTGCTTCATTGCTTCGGCGACGGCCTCATCTTGCTGCCGCGCCGCTCTGGCTTCGGAGCTCACATAATCTCTAAAGGTGCTGTTGAGTATGGTTTCGGGGGCATCGAAGTAGAGTCCCGCGCCGCTGTAGGGATCGACCCAGAGATCGCCGGTGTTTATTGGAGCTGATGGCTTAGGGTGGATATCGCCGTAATAGATTCGATCTAATTTGGCTTGGTTTTGGCTAAGGAAGGCGCTAATCGCCTTGCCATCAGTGGCGGACAGTCGTTGGTATTCGGCCGCCAGTTGCTGCAACTCTTTGGAGTTCTGCACCCTTTGGCTGGCATAGTAGCCACAGCGCAGGTCACAGGCTTGCTTGGTCAAACTGGAAGCCGGGTCTAAGGTGATCGCCTTGCTCTGGACAAACACCTCGGCGGTATAGACGCCTCTGGGAATAACACCACTCTTATCCATCAGGTAAATGGTGTTGTTGGGACTATGGCGGCCGACGACTTGAAGATCTTGTTTGCTGGCGCACAGGGAGTAGTCCCTGCTGGTGACCGGCAGTTCCTTGCCATAGGTGGAAACGACCAACTTATCCAGGCTAATCCCTTCGGGCACACTGCCTGTAATGCTGAGATCGCATTGTTGAGCGTTGACATTGAGAGTTAGGCCACCCAGGGCCAGGCCAAGAAATATCAATCTTTGTTTCATGCAAAGTCCTTGTTGCGAGTTGTTTCTTAAAACTTGTAGTGAGGCTTTTCCCATCAGTCTTTCGTGAAAAATCCCATATTTGCAGTTAAAATTAGTTGCTTAGTGAATGATGGTTTAATTTGTTTATGCTATCGCGAATTGTCCTGCCTTGTCACCAGTTAATGGGGGGCAAGTAAACGGATGATTGTAGAACGTAAGAGATGTGGTACATCATCCTATGTTAAACATATCTCACTGATGCCTCGGATCGACTGTAATTGGCGGAAATCATGCTTTCAGTCACTGTTTATAATGTGGTTTCAGGTGTATCAACAACGGGGCCGCCGAGTTAATCTTTGAAGTGGTGCCTGATTCTGCTTGGGAGAATTAGTTGGCCTGACTGGTAACATGGCTATAGGTATTAAAAATGATCAGCACTACTACAAGTTTGAATCATCTCTGTTATAAACAGTAGTTGGATAATAGATGTTTTCAATGGCGAGTTATAGCTTTATATAAAAATATGACTCCATTAAGTGTTGGGGTTGGTACCAATTTCGAGATTGGAAAAATGAAAGCTTTACTGTATTTAATTTAGATGAAAAATAACCAAAGACATTCAGTGAAGTAAATTATCCCACTGCGACACACGGAACTTTGACTTTTTTTGTTGCAGAAGGTGAATAACTTTATGTGACTGGTTGATTGAGTTTTGATTGAATCCTTTTGGATAGTATTTAGGTTGAATTCGCGATAAGTTGCAGAGCCAAAATTGAAATGTTCAATGTTGGCAGGGTAAGCCAATGTCAGTCGGGTTATTGCTAATTTTATAATTGCCAATATCATTAATGTTAATCTGTTAAGTGTAGAGTGTAATTTACTTGCAACCCAATAGTAAGGTGAAGGGTTGGCTCTTCTAGTTTTTATAGGTCTATATTATTTACAAGTGTACTTTTTATAATGTAAGTATGATTGTCGGTTTGTGAACTGTGATAACATTGAGGTTCAATTGTTGTATTTTGAATTTATACTGAATTATTTTGTAACTGTAGATCTTGGTAAGGCTTTAATAACACCTTTTATGAGTTAATGGCTTACAATGAGTAAGGAAAGGTGGGATTGTGACTGGTAGTGCGGAGCCATGCTCATGCGTTATCTGAGCTGTTGATATTCCGCATTTGTCATCTTGGTCTCCTTAGAGGCATAGTGTGTAACTTATGTTTGGTATGAGAAGAAAACAGTGAAAATTGACGACCTCAGATTATTTTTATCGGTTGTGGATCTGGGCAGCTTTGCCGCCGCCGCCAGTTCCATAGGTGTTCCACGAGCCTATGTCAGCCGCCGTATTGGTGAGTTGGAGGCTGATTTAGGTAGCAAACTCTTTACCAGAACTACACGTAAGCTGACTCTGACGCCCACCGGAGAAATTTACTATCAGCAGTTGCTGGAGATTATTCCCAGATTGGAGTCGTTAAATGAGTCAATCAAGAACCAAAGGAATATGCCAACGGGCTCTGTCAAACTGGGCTTGATTGGCGATGCCGATATTGTCGCCCACAACTTGTTGCAGGAATTTCTTCGAAAATATCCGCTGATCACTTTGGAAACTCATGTCAGCAACCTGGGATACCACGATATTTTGACCTACGGTCTGGATGCCTGTGTTCATATAGGTGAGATGAAAGACAGTTCCTTCGTGGCCCGCCCCTTGATGAGAGGATTGCGAAAGCTCTATGCCAGCCCGGATTATATCGCGCAGCATGGCATGCCCACATCGATAAATGATCTGGATAATCATGCTTTGATCATTCACCGTTTGGCCAACGGCGAGCTGGAAGATAAATGGATTTTTAATCAGGGTGAATACCGAACCCATAGCAGGCTGATCTCCAACAATAGTTCCTACGTAAAACATGCTGTTATGAATGGTGCTGGTATCAGTTTGTTGGCTGAACTGAGCGCCGAAGAACACGTCAAGTCGGGTGAGTTGGTAGAAGTACTGCCCGAGTGTGAAGTTTATGTTGATGATGTTTGGTTGGTTTATCCGAGCCGCAAGGGGATGACCCATGCCGCCAGGTTATTGATCGACAGTATTATTGAGGAGGCACGTAAGTTGGATCTGTAGATTGTCATGAATTCCGTGACATTGATGTGTAAATATATGTTATTGTTTTAAATATGGCCTGGTATTACTCTGTGCCGCAATTGATATAAGTAGTTAGGAAATTGCAGTGACAAGAGTAAAATCGACCGGGCTTAAGTTAAGTCTGCTATGCAGTAGCGTGGTATTCATGCTGTGGGGTTGTGGCAACAGTGAGCAACCACAGGCGGCCTCGACCGCGCTTCCACTGGTTCAGGTGATGGAGCTTCCGGCTCCGGTCAGTGACAGAGTGCATCAGTTCAGTGGCATTCTGGAGTCGGACAAGACGGCTGAGCTGTCTTTTAGGGTGCCGGGCACACTGGAGCAGATCTTGGCTGATGAAGGCAGTCAGGTTAAAAAGGGTCAAGTCATCGCTCGTCTGGATCCTCATGATTTTCAGGTCAGCGTGATGGAGCTTGAGGCCAGGCTCAGTGAGGCCGAGGCTGCACATCGTTTGGCAGCCATCGAGCTCAAGCGGGTTCGCGCCGCTATTAATGATAAGGCGATAGCCGGGGTCAAACTGGATCGGGCCATTAGTGCCGAAGCACGCGCCAAGGCGGGTGTCGAGCTGCTGAAGCAATCTTTGAAAAAGGCCCAGGACTCTCTGGCCTATACCTCTCTCAAAGCTCCCTATGACGGCGTCATAGGTAAGCGCTTTGTCGACCGATATGAGCAGGTGGATGTTGGTACTCAGATAGTGACTATACATCAACCCACCACACTTAATGCCGTGGTCGATGTCTCTGAAAGTCAAATTTGGAATCTACGCCAGGGCGCAAACGGTGAAGTCTCTTGGTTCAATGCTGAAGGTTCGGTTGCGGCCGAGATCACCCAGATTGCCAGTGTCCCCGATAGGCTCAAACGCACCTATGAAGTGACCTTTGCCCTGAAACAAGCGCCTAAGCAGTTGGTTGCCGGAAAGGCGGTCAATGTGGCGGTGAACTTACCTTACGCCAGCCAAGCGCCGGTGTTTTGTATTCCGGCCATGGCGGTATCCAGTCAAAAGAGCCAGCTGTACGTTAATCGGGTAGTGAATGAGCATGCCAGCGCAGTAGCGGTTAAAGCCATGAGTCAAACCGACGACTCTATCTGTGTTTCCGGCGAACTCCAGCAAGGTGAACGTATCATTTTGGCCGGTGGAGCCTTTGTGGAAAATGGACACAAGGTGGAGGTATTGGGCGAGGCGCAGGTTAAGTCATGAATCTGTCTACCTTTGCACTGAGACAAAAAACCTTTGTCATTTTTTTCACGATTCTTGGCATGATTGCCGGGATCTACTCCTATTTTGATCTGGGGAAGTTGGAAGACCCTTCATTTACGGTTAAAAGCGCGGTTATCGTGACTCTCTATCCGGGGGCCGATGCCAAGGAAGTGGAACAGTTGGTGACCGACAAAGTCGAGACCAAGTTGGAAGAGATGGAGTCGCTGTGGAAGCTGCGTTCACTATCCCGTCCCGGTAGCTCGATGATCTTTGTCGATCTCAAAGAGAAGGTGAACTCTGACGAACTGCCGCAGCAGTGGGACTTACTGCGCCGCAAAGTGGAAGATGTGAAGCTGGAGCTGCCGATGCAGGCGCAGATCAGCATAGTCCAGGATGAGTTTTCCGAAGTCTACGGCATGTTGTTTGCGGTCTATGGCGACAATATGAGCATGGCGGAGATGAAAGATCACGCCAGAGAGTTGCAGCGGCGGATCAAGGCGGTTGATGGCGTGAAAAAGGTGCAGCTGCACGGTATTCATGAGCAGGTGGTTAATATCCGCGTCTCGGAAGAACGTCTGAGCGAAACCGGCCTGACCATGCTGCAACTGATCGATCAGCTGCAGAGCCAGAATATGCCAGTGACCGCCGGTGACTTTGATCTCGGGATTGAAAACCTGCGGGTAGAGCAGGGCGGCAGTTTCCAAACTGTGGATGATATTCGTAACGTCAGTATTCAGACCGGGATCAATGGTTTGAACTCGGCGGTGATCCGCTTGGGCGATATCGCCGATATCACTATGGACTATCAGGATCCTGCAACTACTTTAAGCCGTTTCAATGGCCAACAGGCGGTTACTCTGGCTGTGAGCCCAGTCAACGGTATCAATGTGGTCAGCATAGGCGACACTCTCAAACAGGTGCTGGCGGATTATCAGGCCGAATTACCTGCGGGTGCCGGTATCGGGGTTATCGCTTATCAGCCGGAAGAAGTACAGAAGTCGGTCAATAACTTCATTAGCAATCTTATTGAAAGTATTGTGATAGTTGTGGTTGTGCTGCTGATCTTTATGGGTTGGCGCAGTGCTTCGATTGTTGGTGCTAGCTTGTTGCTGACGATTCTATTTACCCTGGTTTACATGAATTTGACCAATGTGGATCTGCAGCGGGTCTCCCTGGGTTCCTTTATTCTGGCCCTGGGGATGCTGGTGGATAACGCCATTGTGATAGTGGATCTGTTCCAGGCCAAGATTAAACAAGGGATAGAGCGTACCCAGGCGGTTATCGATAGTATCAAGGAGATGGCTGTCCCGCTACTGGCGGCGACTGTGATTGCCGCCATGGGCACGGCGCCGGTATTGCTGTCACAAACCGATTCGGCCGAGTTTTCCCTGTCCATTGTCCAGGTGCTGTGCAGTTCACTGCTGCTTTCCTGGGTGATCGCCATGATAGTCACGCCGTTGATGTGCTGGTTCTTCCTCGGCACGGCCGTTGATGAAGACAAAGCAAAAGCCCCTTCACGCTATTGGTTGATGTACAAAAATGCGGTTGATTGGGTAGTGGAAAACCCCAAGAAAACCTTGTTGTATGTTGTTCCTTTACTGGTCGGCACCCTGTTGGCCGCACCGTTGCTGAAGGTGAACTTCATGCCGTCATCGGACCGGGCGATAGTGTTTCTGGATTACTGGTTGCCCAATGGTGGTCGCATAGAGCAGACCTCTGCCGATATGCGCAAGGTCGAAGCCTGGTTATTGCAGCAACCAGAGGTGGAGAGTATTTCTAGCTCGGTCGGCGAGAGTGCACCGCGCTTTTCGGTGACGGTTGAACCCGAGCCGCTGGACTCCAGCTATGGTCAGATACTGATCAACACCCGCAGCTATGAGGATATTGAGCCCCTGGTCAGTCGTGGTGATGCTTGGTTAAAAGTGCAATTCCCCTATGCAGAGCCGAGATTCAGGGATCTCAAACTGGCGACCAAGGATAAGTATTCGGTTGAAGCGCGCTTTATCGGCCCGGATCCCGAGGTGCTGCATCGTCTGGCCGATGAGGCAAAGGCTGTAATGGCCTCACACCCCAATCTCAAATATGTTCGCGACGATTGGCGCCAGGAAAGTAAGGTGATGACGCCTATGGTGGACCTGCATGCGGCGCGTCTCGCCGGCGTGACCCGAACCGATATTGCCAATGCCATCAATCGGGTGACCGAAGGCAGCCAGGTGGGCACCATGAGGCATGGGGATGACCTTATTCCCATTAAGCTGCGCAGCGCCAACGCAACTCTGGAGCACTTTGAGAATATTCCGGTGCGCTCTTTGCTGGGCACTCACAGCGTGCCTATGGGACAAGTGGTTGAGAGCATAGAGATAAAAGGTGAAGAAAGCATGATCTGGCGTCGCAACCGGCTGCCGGCTATCACGGTTCAGGCCGGAGTTAGCGGCGACACCGCATCCAATGTTCGTCAGCAGATTGCCGCTGAGATTGAAGCCATTGCCTTGCCGGCCGGCTACAAGATGGAGTGGGGCGGTGAATACTATGACGAGCAGCGCTCAATTGATGACTTAATGAAACAGAACCCCAAGGCCACCTTGTTGATGCTGATCATTCTGGTCGCCATGTTCAATGCCTTCCGCCAGCCCATGATCATCATGATCACCTTGCCGCTGGCCTCCATTGGCATTGTCTGGAGTCTGTTGTTGCTGGATAAACCCTTCGGCTTTATGGCGATAGTCGGCATGATCTGCCTCTCGGGCATGATCATCAAAAACGGTATTGTGCTGATGGATCAGATAGAGCTTGAGCGTCGTAACGGTTTGGGCATTGCCGAGGCGATCAAGGCTGCGACCTTGAATCGAACCATGGCGATCTCAATGGCGGCGTTGACTACGGCGCTGGGGATGATCCCTCTGCTTACCGATCGCTTGTTCGATCAGATGGCGGCCACCATTATTGGCGGTCTCACCGCGGCATCAGTGCTGTCACTGTTTGTAATGCCGGCCCTTTATCGCTTGTTTTATCACAGGGATGAACAAAAAGAAGCCGAACAACTTGAGTTGGCGGCCCCATCACAGCCTGTATTGACAGCCAAAGAGGTGAAGTAATGAAGAAGCATATTTTGGCTGCCATTGTCGGCGTAACCCTGGTCAGTGGTTGCAGCATGGCACCTGACTATCAGTTGCCAAGCGTGAAGGTCAGTGAGCTGTATTTCAATGCCGATACCCAAGGCGTGGCGGCTCAGGCCCTTGACTATCAAGAGTGGTGGCGGCAGTTCAATGATCCGCAATTGGATGCCTTGGTAGCCACGGCGCAGCAGCAAAACATCAACCTGAAAATCGCCGCCGAGCGGATCCGTTCGGCCCAGGCCTACGAAACGGCAGTGTCATCTTTGAAGTTGCCTTCGGTTTCTCTGGGCGGTGGGTATATGGATCTGCGGATCAGCGAGAACGATCCCATGATGGGGGGCGCAGTTTCCGGCGTCGACTTGCCCGACTCCCTCGGTGGCGGTAGTGTCAAATTGATGGACAGAGATCCCAATAGCAGCTTTCTCGGGGCGACGATAGCCTGGGAGGCCGATCTGTTTGGTCGCATCGATAGCCTGAGCCGGGCCGCCGAAATTCGGGTTGAGCAGGCAAGAATACTGAGAGCCAACCTCACCACCTTGATGACGGCCGAAGTCATAGATAACTATCTGCAATATCGCGGCGCCGAGGAGCGGATGCTGATCGCGGCCAAGAATATCAAGGAGCAGACAGAGGTGCTGGCACTGGTGGAATCGCTGGAGCGCCATGGTTATGGCTCCAGCCTGGATGTAGCCAATGCCAAGGCTGCGCTGGCGACGACCAAGGCGATGCTGCCCATGCTGGACTCGGCCAAGCAGGCACATCTGCATCGGCTGGCGTTGCTGCTTGGGGAGAATATCAACCAAACCCAGGCGCGTTTGACTGATGCCGCATTGCCGCAGATGCAGCAGTTGATCCCGACCGGTGTGCCTTCTGAATTGTTGACCCGGCGTTTGGATATCGCCTTGGCCGAGCGGGAAATTGCCGCCAAGAATCAGGAGTTGGGGGCCGCCATTGCCGCCAAGTACCCCAGCTTTTATCTAACCGGCGCCCCGGGGATATCGGCAGATCACTTTGACGATCTCTTCTCCTCTGGCTCCACGACTTGGGCGCTGGCGGCGGGGTTTAACTGGAATATTTTCGATGCCGGTCGGACTCAAGCCATGGTCGATATCCAGGAGAGTGGCTTTAAGACAGCTGTGTTGAGTTACCAACAGACGGTCAATAACGCCATCAATGAGGTTGAAACTGTGCTGAGGCTCTACGGCAATAGCCAGGAATATCATAAGCATATAGTCAAAGCAGAGGCCCAGGCCGAGACGGCGGTGACCAAGGCCACTTCCCTGTATCGAGCCGGGCTTGAGAACCACTTGAGTGTGTTGAATGCCCAGAATGTCAAAAACAACATTCAGGATGCCGAAGTCGTGGCCAGGCTCAATACCGCCTCTACTGTTGTCAATCTGTATAAGGCGCTCGGGGGCGACTGGAGCTTGAAGCAAACCCAGTCGCAACAATAAGGCGTTGATCTTAGGTGCAGAAGGCTTTGTGTGAGTCTATCCCTGCACCCGCTTTTTCCAGGGTGAACAGCTGAGTCTGGTCACACTGAAAATCACAGGAGTTATTGTGGAGTCGTTAAATACCCCGCCGGAAGGTGCTGACAGCCAAGGGCAAAATACCAAGTTGCAGGCCTGTGAAGAGTGCGGTTTGGTGAGTGCTTTTAGCGAGCCCAAACCCGGCAACAAGGTGAGCTGTCCTCGCTGTCATCACGGCTTACAGTCAGCCTTGAAGGCACCGTTTCAGCAGGTTTGGGCCTATGGTTTGGCGACCCTTATCATGTTGGCCTTGAGCCTGGGATTTCCCTTTCTGTCTTTCAGTGTCCAGGGCTTGTCGCAAAAGGTCAGTCTTTGGGGGGCCTTGGTCAGCATGCATTACGCCAGCAATAGTATATTGGCGTTGGTGATCTTGCTGTGTGTGATCATCTTGCCGTTGATCTATATCCTTTTTGCCATGTCCATCTATCGCCTGGGTTATCTGTCGAGCCAAGGCAAGGCTGTGTCTTTAGGTTGGGCCCGAGTGGGCAGCAAGCTTGTTTTCAAGTTTGAATCCTGGTTGATGGCCGATGTGTTTCTGGTGGGGATCTTGGTTGCCATGGTGAAGATTATCGCCTTGGCGGATGTTGGTTTTGGACCATCTTTCTGGGCTTTTTGCGTTTACAGCCTGCTATTGGTGAAGTTTGTCTCCGTCATTGATAGTTCGTGGATCTGGGATCGCTTGTCGCCCAGAGACGAGATTGCCAAGGTTCGTAGTGGCGACAGTCATCTGAATCACAACCACGAGACCTGCCATATCTGCGGCCAATTAAATTTGGTGTCGAGTAAAAACTGCTGTCGCTGTGGCGCCGGGGTTCAGCCTTATATTCCGCTACAAAGTATGCAGACTGCCTGGGCTTTTTTGTTGGCCGCCGTGGTGTTTTATATACCGGCCAATTTTTATCCCATCATGTATACCACCAGCGTTGGGCAGACTGAGGCCTCAACCATTATCAGTGGTGTAGTTTTGCTTTGGCATCTGGGTTCCTATCCTGTGGCTTCAGTAATTTTTCTGGCCAGTATAGTGATCCCTACCGCCAAGATCCTGTCTCTGGCTTATCTGTTTCGCCAGGTGGGCAAAGGAACAGGCAAGGGTAAAGAAAATCGCAATCAGTCGCTGTACCGGGTAACCGAATTCATCGGCCGCTGGTCCATGATAGATATCTTTGTGGTGGCTTTGCTGACCGCTCTGGTTCAGTTGGATGAGCTTATGGCCATTAAGCCGGGACCTGCGGCACTTTCCTTCGCCATGGTGGTGATCTTGACCATGTTGTCCGCTATTAGTTTTGATTCCAGGGTGCTTTGGAGTCAGTCAGGGCTTAAAAAGTCTACCCATGAATAATATGAGTGAATCTATGTTAAATGATGAATATGTCCGGGCCGAAGAGTCCCCAAGCGCCAAGGTGTCTGCCGTTTGGCTGATACCTATAGTTGCACTGGTGATTGGTTGCTGGATGCTTTACGACTACTTCGATCAGCTTGGCAGTGAGATCAAGCTTCACCTCAAGACTGCCGAAGGCATTGAGGTGGGTAAAACTTTTCTCAAGTCACGTAATGTCAATGTTGGTGTGATTGAGAGCATTAAATTGAGTGATGATTACAGCGCGATTATCGCGACGGCAAGAGTGTCTCCGGATGCCGAGAGAATGCTGACTACAGACGCTCGTTTCTGGGTGGTGAAGCCCAGAATCGGCAAAGAGGGGATCACAGGACTGGATACCTTGTTGTCCGGTGCCTACATAGAGTTGGAGCCGGGAAGATCTGCCGTCGCCAATTATGAGTTCAATGTACTGGAGCACCCTCCGGTAGCCTCGGCCGATGAACAGGGCATCAGGGTCGTGCTCAATAGCCGCCAGGCGGGCAAGCTTGGCGTCGGCGACCCTGTACTCTACGAAGGCTTCACAGTCGGCAGAGTGGAAAGCACCGGCTTTGATACCGATAAACGCCAGGCGTTTTACCAGCTGTTTATCAATAAACCCTATGATGAATTGGTGCGCAGCAACAGCCAATTTTGGCTGGCATCGGGGCTGAATATGCAGCTGTCCGCCAAGGGGCTTGATCTGCAGGTGGGTTCCCTGGAGTCATTGCTCAGAGGAGGCGTCAGCTTTGGCTTGCCTGAGGGGCGTTTGGCCGGGGAAAAGGTTGAGGATGGTGAGGACCATTTCCGTCTCTATGACTCGCGGGAGCTGGCTAGTCAGAGTCTTTATAGCCAGTATTTGGAATATGTCATGTTGTTTGATGAGTCGGTGCGGGGGCTGCATGAAGGCGCCAGCGTCGAATTCCGCGGTATTACCATAGGTAAAGTGGTCAAGGCACCGCTGACGTTGCAGCAGTATGGTGTTCATGGCGCAGGACTCAGCAATGGCACCATTCCGGTATTGGTCAGAATTGAGCTGGCGCGGGTATTTGAAAACGCCGAGTCGGCGGGGCTTGAGCAGCTGCGCTCAGAAATAGACAGAGATTTGGGGGCGGGCCTGAGAGCGAGCCTCAAGACAGGAAGTCTGTTAACCGGCGCGCTGTTCATCGACTTGGATCTGTATCCGGATGCCGAGCCATACCAGGCCGGAACTTTTATGGAGTATCCACTGTTTCCCACCAAGCGTGCCGGAGTGGCCGAAATACAAAAGCAGGTGGGGCAACTGATCAGCAAATTAAATAACTTACCACTGGAGAGCACTTTCCAGGGGGTCAACCATACCCTGGAAAACACCAGTGCCGCCTTGGCGCAATGGGACAAGGTGGGGCAAAAATTGGAGCAGTTGCTTAAGCAACAGGAGATGCAGGCCTTACCGGGTGAGCTGCAAAACACGCTGCGGGAATTTCAAGGGATGGCGCAGGACTATGGTCAGGACTCGGCCATGTACGCCGAATTGCAATCCAGCCTGAAACAGCTCAAGGCTGTGATGCGGGAGTTGCAGCCCTTGTCACGGCAACTGAATGAAAAACCCAACCTCTTGATCATGGGGGCAGATACTGCCGCTGATCCGACACCGAAAAAGGCCGATTGATATGCGAATTATCCTGTTTTCTCTACTGCTGGTATTGGCCGGCTGCTCCAGCCAACCCCAGGTAACCACTTATTTCTTGGGTAAAGCGCCGCAGGCAACTTCTGAAACGAGAGCAACATCCCATCTGCGCCAGTGTCAATGGCGCCTCGCCGGGGTGGAAATGGCCGACTTTCTGGCGGGCAATGGTTTGGTTTATCAGGTTTCAAACCATGAATTGGCTATCGCCCGTCAGCATCTGTGGGCCGGTGATATCACTGAGCAGATAAAGGTCAAGATGGTATCTTTGTTGGCCAATGAATGCCCACGTGAGGCCTCGGTCAATATACCGGCGCAGCAGCCGTTAACCCTGACTTTAAGTTTCAACGAGTTTCACGGACGATACAGCGGCGATGCCTTGATTGGGGGCCATTGGCGCATCAGTAAGACTTCCGGCGAACAAGTGTTGCAGGCCGACTTTCATTATGACGTGCCCCTGACTTCAGACGGATACCCGGCGCTGGTGGAGAGCCTCTCCCTGGGGCTTGAAAAGCTGGCGCGGGATATTGATGCCGGGATTGCGAGCCTGAATCTCACTAGCGAACAGAGTTTGGCTTCCACGCGCTAAAATACTGTTGAACGCAGCCAACTTGCTGACTAATGCCAGAGGCTTGCTGATGGCTTTTGCCTAACGCTATTTGGCTGGCAGCATCAGCAGACTGCCGCTATGTGGATAAACATAAAAATGCCTGCAAAGTGATGCAGGCATTTTTATCATCCTTAAACCACCGCCGCTGGCGGTGTTGATGGTTTCGGTTTAAGGTTTCATCGCCCAGGCGCGGAACGACTTGCCTTTGAGCTTGCGTTCACTCAGTAATTTGACGGCGGTATTGGCGCACTCGCTGCGCACCGCCACATAAGACCAGATATCCTGAATTTGTATCTTGCCCACATCGGCGCCGGTCAGGCGGTTGTCGGCTGTGATAGCACCGAGAATATCCCCCGGGCGCAGCTTATGCTTCTTGCCGCCTTCAATGCGGATGCAGCGCATGGCCGCTCTTATCGGCGCTGAGGAATAATTGCCGGGCTTTGGCAGTTCGCTCATGGTTTGCGGGCCGAAGATATCCTCCAGCAGCGCCATTCGCATGCCATCCTTGGGGCCTACCAGGCTGACGGCCTGGCCCGAGGCACCGGCGCGGCCGGTACGACCGACCCTGTGCACATGCACTTCGGGATCGAACGCCAGTTGATAGTTGATCACCAGATCCAGGGCTTCGATATCCAGCCCTCTAGCGGCAACATCTGTGGCCACCAACACCACCACGCTCTTGAGGGCAAACTGCACCAGAGCTTGATCGCGCTCGCGCTGATCCAGATCGCCATGGAGTGCCCGCACGCTGAAGCCCTGCTGCTCCAGGCTGTCGGCCAGCTCCTGGGTTTCTCTTTTGGTATTGCAAAATATAACTGCACTCTCCGGCCTGTGGGCCAGTAGCAATGCTTCCACCGCTTGCAGCCTAGAGGCGGTGTCCGTCACTTCGATAAACTGCTGCGCTATGCTGAGTTGATCATGTTGCTGCTCCAACTTGATGCTGAGCGGCTTATCCATCATGGCGCGGGCCAGTTCGGCAATCGGCTCCGGGAAGGTGGCGCTGAACAGCAAACTCTGGCGCTTGTCCGGCATATAGGCGCTTATCTGCTCCAGTGCATCGGCAAAGCCCATCTCCAGCATACGGTCGGCTTCATCCAACACAAGTTGCTGCAATTCGCCCAGATCCAGACGCCCCTTCTGCAGGTGGTCCAGTACCCGCCCCGGGGTGCCAACTATAATGTGCGCGCCATGTTCCAGCGAGCCTATCTGTGGCCCCACAGGCACGCCGCCGCACAGGGTCAGGATCTTGATGTTGTGAATGCCGCGGGCAAAACGGCGCAGCTCCTTGGCCACCTGATCGGCCAGCTCCCGGGTAGGGCAGAGCACCAGGGACTGAACCCGAAAACGTTTCACATTGAGTCGATTCAACAGCCCAAGACCGAAGGCCGCCGTTTTGCCTGAGCCGGTTTTCGCCTGAGCCAACACGTCGCGGCCTTCAATAATGGCCGGCAGGCTGGCGGCTTGAACCTGGGTCATGGCGGTGAAACCAAGATCGTTCAGGGTGGCCAGCAGGGCGGGTTTCAACGGCAGGCTGGAAAAAGGTAAATCACTCAAGCTGTGTCCTATGGGCTCGCAAATGGAGCAAAAATGGTAAAGGGGTATTGTAACAGGCGGGGATGGTTTTTAGGCAGACTAATCTTGCAGCATTGATTGCGGCATTGAAAAAGCCCACTCAAGTGGGCTTTCAATCTCAGGCTTGATTGAGCTTAGCGCTCATTTCTTTGCCGGGAGCCGCGCGCTTGTGAGTCGCGTTGCTGTGATGTTCTGCCCTGGTTATTGCGCGGCTGGCCTGAGCCGCTATTACCCTTGCCGGCGCCTTGCGGCTTACTCTCCTGGGAGCGACCGCCCTGAGGCTTGGCGTTTGTGGGCCTGCGTCTGGCACTTGAACCCTCGGTCTTGGCGCCCTGGGCCGGACGACGATGGCGGTTTTCAGCATTGGCCGGCTTGTTGCCATTACCTTTGTCCAGGTTGCCGCTGCGCTGGCCATCCTGATGTCCCTCTTTGGGCTTTTTCGGCTTCTTGGGCTTTTTCGGGCCTATCTTGTTCGGGTTGAGTCGCGATTCCGGCAAGGCTTCCTGAGGTTCGAAGCCATTGACGATTTCACGCTCGATAGTCTTGCCGATCAGCTGCTCTATGTCTTTGAGTTGCTTGAATTCTTCCGCACTTACCAGAGACACTGCCTGACCACTGGCACCGGCGCGGCCGGTACGGCCGATGCGGTGTACATAGTCTTCGGCCACATTGGGCAGATCGAAGTTAACCACTTGTGGCAATTGATCTATATCCAGGCCGCGGGCGGCAATATCTGTGGCAACCAACACCTTGACCTTGCCACTCTTGAAATCGGCCAGTGCCTTGGTTCTGGCACCCTGGCTCTTGTTGCCGTGGATGGCGGCGGCGCCAATCCCTTTGCCATCCAGGTGCTTGGCCAGACGGTTGGCACCGTGTTTGGTGCGGGTAAACACCAGTACCTGTTGCCACTTGTACTCTTTGATAAGCGAGGTCAGCAGCGCCGATTTCTTTGACTTGTCTACCGGGTGCAACTTCTGGCTCACCCGCTCGGCGGTGCTGTTGGCCGGAGCCACTGAGATCTCGGCGGGATCGTGCACCAAGCCCTTTGCCAGGCGGCGAATGTCGTCAGAGAAGGTGGCACTGAACATCAGGTTTTGCCGCTTGGCCGGCAGCAAAGCCAGAATTTTTTTGATGTCGTGAATAAAGCCCATATCCAGCATGCGGTCGGCCTCGTCCAGCACCAGCACTTCCAGCTGGCCGAATTTGATGGCATTTTGTTGGTACAGATCCAACAGGCGCCCCGGTGTGGCCACCAGGATATCGACCCCTTTTCTCAAGGTCTGCATCTGCGGGTTAATGGAAACACCGCCAAAGACCACTGAGCTACGCAGATCCAGATGCTTGCCATAGAGACTGACGCTTTCGGCCACCTGAGCGGCCAGCTCACGGGTGGGGGTCAACACCAAAGCGCGGATATGGTTGCCCCGCGGACGAATGCCACCATTGAGACGCTCCAGCAAAGGCAAGGTGAAGCCGGCGGTTTTGCCTGTCCCTGTCTGGGCGGCAGCCATCACATCCCGGCCCTGCAATACTGCGGGAATGGCCTGGGCTTGAATGGGGGATGGAGTGGAGTAACCTTGTTCGGCGACAGCGTTCAAAATCGGGGCCGACAGGCCCAGGGAGGCAAAACTCATGCAATCTTCTCAATTGACAGCGCGGAGCTGAGATATGGGAGCCGCAGTGCACAGCGTTGCGGCGAAGGCGGCAAGCTTACAGCATTTGCGGCCAAAGTGCTAATTGCAGCCAACTTGAACCCTTTTATTTTATACTTGTCTTAATTTTTACTGTTGCAAAGCAGCCGCTTAACCTATCTTGGAAAAGCAAGAGCCAAATTCAGGCCTCGACTCGGTGAGGTGTATGAGGGCAATAGAGCATATACAGGCACAGGCGCTGCACCGCAGGGAGTATGCCCTGAGCGTGATCAAGAATGTGCAGTCGATGTCCGCCATCGACACGGCACGGCTCACTCTTGGGCTGAATATGCTGGCTCAACATGGCCGTATCGCCTTTCATTTTCACCCGGACAGAATCGATTCCCGCGGCTGGCCCGTGTTGGCCGGTATGCTGGCCGATGGTATTTACAAGACCCAGTTTGAAACCCGGGTATCCAACGGCAAACTTTCGCCTCAGGTTGGTGGTCCGCGAGATCATTGGGAAAACCAGCTGTTCGGCGACTGTTATCGTGGTGCCAGAGGGCGCCCCAAATACGGCGCCCTGGATCTGGGCATGCATCAAAATGGCCCTTCGGCCCGTTTCGGCAGCTGTTATCTGTTGTCATCACCTGCGTTGTTGCACCGCTGCACGTTCAGCTATCTGGACTCCTGCCGTGAGCCCAGGGAAAAAGGCACTGCGGCCTGCTTTGAAGATATTTTTGCTGCGCTGTTCAACGAGTGCTTTGAGCGAAGCTCGGCATTGGGTGTAAGTCAGTTGCGCCCGGCGGCCTTGGTTGATTATCTAGTTGATGCCTTACCTTTGGGGGTGGCAGCCAGGTTTGAGCGCCCCATGAGCGGTGACCTGGATCATTATATTGAGGCTCAATGCCATGGTGAGCTGGTGATAGGTGAAGACCTGACTCACTTGGTGGCCGATCCGGCATTCAAAGGCACTGAGATGGAGATCCTGATGCAGCGCTTGTGTGACAAGTACCGACTGCAGCTGTGTTGGCATCAGGGCTATCAAATGCCGGTTGATGAGGTGCCGCCAGATTTTCGCGGTGCCGCCATGCCCAAGCTCGCCGCCTTGGTGGCACCGGATGGCCTGCTCGATGCCCGTCTGATAGGGGAGGCGGCGCTGGCACTGCATAAAGATCCGCAGCAGTGGCGCATGCTTGGCAATGAAGCCGAGCTCAAGCAGCAGCTCAAGTTGCTGTGGCATGTGCTGGTGCGTTTTGGTCACAGCCGCTGAGGGCACTCCATCTCTGGTCGGTCGTCTCGATTGAGCTGGTATTACCCCGTGAGTATGCACTGTGTGCTCACGGCGGTAGCTGTGCCATCGAAGCGACCCTCTAGCGTTAAGTAGAACTAGCGTTAAGTAGATAGCGGGGATGTCGTTAACCTGGGGTTAAGCTGCTTGGCTTATGGTGCGTTTTTTTGATCTGGCGCAAATTTTGTGAGTCCGGTAACAGTTCCTTGGCAACGGGTTTATTCCCTTGACGATGCCTGCGATACTGCTTGCCTACCGAACGATTCGCCTTAGGTCAAGCTATTACCTTGCTGCTTTGGCAGCAACAGCGTCATTAGCTGATTTTGCAGTAGGATCCCATGGACAAATCCTTAGAGAAACAACTCGGTCGCTGGCTCAAAGCGCAACAATCTGCCTGTGGCCCCTTCCTTAAACTCTCTGTGTTGTTGGGCGTACTCAACGGCTTGGCGCTGGTGGGTCAGGCCTGGGTGCTGGCCACTGTGTTGCAGGGGCTGATTATCGACGAGCTAGAGAGACAGGCATTTATTCCGCATATGTTGGCCTTTGCCACCTTGGTGCTGCTGCGAGCCGTTATCGCTTGGCTCAGAGAGCGAGTCAGCTTCGAGGCCGGCAGACGCCTTAGAGAGCAGATGCGCGCCGCTGTGCTCAATAAGCTTGAGCGTCTGGGGCCGGCCTTTGTCAATGGCAAGCCTGTCGGCAGTTGGGCCAGTATAGTGCTGGAACAGATAGAAGATTTGCAGGATTTCTACGGCCGTTACCTGCCGCAGATGAGCCTGGCGGCCTTTATTCCGCTGATCATCTTGGTATGTGTGTTCCCCATCAACTGGGCCGGTGGCCTGATTTTGCTCGGCACTGCTCCCCTCATTCCACTGTTTATGGTCTTGGTCGGCATGGGCGCCGCCGATGCCAACCGCAAGCATTTTGGCGCGCTGCAGCAATTGAGCGGCCACTTTATGGATCGCCTCAAGGCTTTGCCAACGCTCAAGCTTTTCTATCGCGCCGAAGCGGAGCAGCGCGCCATAGGCAAGGCCTCGGAAGATTTTCGTGAGCGTACCATGGCTGTGCTCAGAATGGCGTTTCTCAGCTCCGCCGTACTGGAGTTTTTCGCCGCGGTATCCATCGCCATTTTGGCGGTGTATTTCGGCTTCAGTTATCTGGGGCACCTGGACTTTGGCCATTACGGCATGGGTATCAGCCTGTTTACCGGGATGTTTGTGCTGATTTTGGCACCAGAGTTTTATCAGCCGCTGCGCGACATGGGCACTCACTACCATGCCAAGGCCCAGGCGGTGGGCGCCGCCGAATCCTTGATGGCACTGCTGGAATTGCCTGAGCCACTCAAGCGTGGCGAACAGCCCCTCTCCGGTGAGAGCATTGAACTGCAGGCCAGGGATCTCAAGGTGTTGAGCATAGACGGGGTGCCTTTACTGGGGCCGCTGAGTTTTAGCTTAGCGGCGGGCGAGAAGCTGGCCTTGGTGGGCCCGAGTGGCGCCGGTAAAACCAGCCTGCTCAACGCTCTGCTGGGGTTTCTGCCCTATGAGGGCAGCTTAAAGCTCAATGGTATTGAACTGGCCGAACTGGATCCTGCCGCCTGGCGCAGCCGTATCGCCTGGCTTGGCCAGAATCCGCAGCTGTTCCACGGCACCATCGCCGATAATCTGCGCCTCGGCCAGCCCGAATTGACCGAGGCGCAATTGTGGGATTATCTGCAACAGGCCAAGGTGGCCGACTATGTTCGCGCCTTGCCGGATGGGCTGGCGCATCAATTGGATGAATACAGCGGTGGCCTGTCTGTGGGGCAAGCGCAGCGGCTGGCTTTGGCTCGCGCCCTTGGGCGTCAGGCGCAGCTGTTTGTGCTCGATGAGCCCAGCGCCAGCCTCGACAGCCAGAGTGAACAACTGGTGCTGAGTGCGCTGTGGCAGGCGATGGCCGGTAAGAGCTGCCTGATGGTGACTCATAGATTGGATCAACTGGATCGGATGGACAGAGTCCTGGTGCTGGATCAGGGAAAACTGGTGCAGCAGGGCACCTTTGCCGAACTCAAAGCGCAGCCGGGCTTGCTGGCGCAGATGCTGGATGAGCTGCCGCTGGCGGTCTCCCTCGATGATACGCCGCCGATTGCCGCGACCGCTGAGGCGGAAGCCGGGTCAGACTCAAAACCCGCGTCTGAGTCAAAACCAGAGTCAAAACCAGAGTCAGGGGAGGAGCGTTGAGATGAAGCTGTTACTGCCCTTTATCCGTCTGTTCCGCCGCCAGTCTTTGATGATGTTTGTCGGCCTGCTGCTGACAGTAACGACCCTAATGGCCGGTATTGGCCTGTTGTCGCTCTCCGGCTGGTTTTTATCTGCTACCGCAGTGGCCGGTCTGGCTCTGGTGACGGCGGAAGCCTTCAACTACTTTACTCCGGCGGGCGGGGTGCGCTTCCTCTCCATTGCCCGCACGGCAAGCCGCTACGGGGAAAGGCTGGCTACCCATGAGGCCACTTTCAGGATCCTGACCGATCTCAGGTTGTGGGCCTGGCGCTCTTTGCTGCCTTTGAGTGAACGCAATCTCTCCGGAATGCGCCGCGGCGATCTGCTCAACCGTTTGGTGGCCGATATCGACACGCTGGATCACCTGTATCTGAGGTTGTTGACGCCGCTGACGGCCTTCTTGCTGATGTTGCTGGCATTGACCACCTTTATCGGTTGGTTTGATCTCAACTTGGCCATCCTGCTTTGTACTGGCCTCTTGCTCAGTTGGTTGTTGTTGCCGAGTGTGTTCTACCTGCTTGGCAGGCAGCCCGGGCGCGAGCTGATTGAAGCGCGGCGCAGCTACCGGGTTCGGCTGCTGGAATGGTTATCCGGCCAGGCAGAGCTGAGTCTGTTTTCCGATGCCAAAGGTGGCGCTGCTGAAAGCTTTCGCGCGGAACTCGACCGCGCCGAGCAGAGCTGGTTTGCCAGTCAGAAGGCGATGGCGGCGATCACCGGCCTGAGCCAGGCCATGTTGATCCTCTGTCACGGCTTGTTGGTGTTGTTGCTGCTCTGGTTTGCTGCCGCAGGTGTTGGGCCGGCCGTGCCTCCCGGGCCTTTGCTGGCCATGGTCTTGTTTGCCACTCTGGCCTGTATCGAGATGATGATGCCGCTGGCCGGCGCCTTTCAACATCTGTCTTCTGTGCTCCTGGCTGCCAAGCGGGTGTCCGAGCTGACAGAGCAGCGCTCCGACATTGAATTCCCTGCCGTCTCGGCAGGTGCGCCCGAGAGCGGCGCCCTTAGCATCAAAGATGTGCATTTCGGTTACACAGATACCCAGCCAGTGCTGCAAGGCTTGTCGCTGCAGGTCTCGGCGGGCAGCAAGGTGGCGCTCCTTGGGAAAACCGGTTCGGGTAAGTCCAGTCTGCTGGCCTTGATAACCCGTCAGTGGCAGCCGCAGCAGGGGGAGATACTGCTGGGCGGCGTACCTGTGGCCTCTCTGGATGAAAAGACCTTGCGGGCTTCCATGACAGTGGTCAGTCAGCGGGTACAATTGCTCAGCGCCAGTCTCAGAGATAACCTGCAGCTGGCCTTGCCGGAAAAAGTCACTGATGACACGCTAGCCGAGGTGCTGTGCCAGGTTGGGCTGGAGGGGCTGCTTGCGGGTGAGGGGCTCAACGCCTGGATAGGTGAAGGCGGGCGTCAGCTATCCGGTGGCGAGCAGCGCCGGATCGGCGTGGCTCGTGCATTGCTGCGGGATGCGCCGCTGCTGCTGCTTGATGAACCTACAGAGGGGCTGGATCGGCGCACCGAGCAGGAGATCCTCAAGTTGCTGTTGCAGTTTGCCAAAGACAAGACGCTGGTGATGATAAGCCATCGCCTAACCGGTATGGCGCAGATGGATGCCATCCACCTGTTGGATGAAGGCAAGCTAGTGGCCAGTGGTAGCCATGAGCAACTGCTGCAGGAGTCGCCAGCCTACAGCGCCCTGTATCAGAGGTTACACTGAGCCGCAGAGGTTCAAGTTAGCTTATTCAAAGGGATGCATCGGCATCCCTTTTTCTTTAAAAACGCAAAATTCTTGCCTGGATCACAGATCCCATACAGGTTCAAAGTCAGAATAGAGTTATTGGCATATGCCAATAACAAATAAGGATACTCCCATGCCCAGACCCAGAAAATGCCGCCGCCTGCAGCATGGCACGCCCTGCCGCTTCTACAAACCCAACGGCATTCCGGCCTCAGCCCTGGAGGCGGTCGCGTTGGCTGCCGATGAGTTTGAGGCCCTGGCGTTGGCCGATTTTCGCGGTCTGGCGCAACAAGAGGCCGCCGAGCAGATGGGGATATCCAGGCAGACTTTTGGCAACTTGATTAAGCAGGCACGCCATAAGCTGGCCAAGGCCCTGATAGAGGGACAGATGCTGGAGTTGCCCCACACTGAGGAACAGAGATGATAGTGATACCCTTGAGCCGGGGCCGCTTGGCCGGGCATTTTACCAAGGCCAAAGAACTGGCCTTTTATGATAACAAGCACAACCACTGTTTTACCCTGGATAATCCGGCAGCCGCAGGCGGCAACTGCGCCGCCAAAAAGGCGATGCTGCAGCTTATCAAGGACAAAGGTGGCCGCATTGTGTTGGTGGATCAAATCGGTGAGCGAATGTTGGGTAAGCTGCTCGATGGCGGCATCAGCGTTTGTCGGCCCGGCAAAGAGAGCAGTGATATCGCTGCTTTGCTGGTTGCGGCCAGTGATATTCAGTTGCGGCTGACCAGTGCTGCGGCTGGACGTCCGTCACTCAAACATCAAGCCAAAGGAGGCTGTGGTGGTGGCTGTGGTTGCCATGGTGATGAGCATGGCCATGAAGCGGAAGCGAAAGGCGGTTGTGGTGGCGGCTGTGGCTGTAAGAGCCGCACTGAGGCCAAATTAAAACCCCTTGGTGACCCGTTAAACCAGCAAGGCAAGTTGAGTTACGCAGGCTTCAGGCCTTTGCGATAAAGCCGTCTACAGAAATAGAAACAAGAGTGCCGGCAGAAAGCCGGCACTCTTTTGTCATCTTGTGTTGTCAATCATCCAGGCGGCACTGGCTCAGCAGTTCGCCACTTAAGCGGCATTCCAGGTCGACCCTTTTGCCAATATGAGGCGCAAGGCTGTCGTCGCTGGCCTTATAACCCCAGAGGCTGGCGCCTTGGCCGTCATCATTGACCAAGCCCTTGAGCTCTATGTCCGCTTCCTGCACCTCAGGTTCGATTTCCATTACCAGGAATTGGCCATTTTGCTCTGATCCTTCAACCTGTACCCAGGTGCCGTTGAGGCTGGCTTGGTTCAAACCATCTTCAAAGCGGGTCTGAGGCGTGAGTGTCAGCGCTATGCCGTTGATGCTGAATACACCGGCCTCATACACAGCCTTGCCTTCAACTTCAAAAGCGTGGCTTGCAATCACTGGTGGCTGACTCTGTTTTTCAAAGTCAATCTCGGTGGCCTTCAGCTCTTGAGTATCGTCTTGCCACAGGCCTTCCACATCGACCAAGGCACCGGGTTTGAGATCGGCAACAGTGCCATCTTCATAGAGAGTTTTACCATCCAGTGTCACTTGCCATTTTTGGTTCAAGGTGAAGCGGGTTTGCAACTCGTTGACCCAGGTAACCTGACCTTCGAGTTCTACCTCAGTGCCCTTGTCCAAATCCGGGGCGCGTTCGACTTCCACTTCAGAAGCCAGTAATACTTCACCCTGATATTGACCTTCAACTTCTACCCAGGAACCATTGGCCAGCGTGTCATCTACCTGAACGGCATTGGCACCATAGTCCACCTGCATATTACCGAGATAGAACTGCTTCAGATGAGTGTCCAGCTTGCTTACCCGACCTTCAACTTCCATCTCTTGCCTGTCATTGTCGATAGCAAAATAGGTGGCCTTGAACTGACTATCACTCAGGTTGTAACCACTGAGTTCAACTATATCACCTGCCTTGACTTTACTGAGGTCAAGTCCAGTTACTTGGTAACCGGCCACAATAGCCTGCTCGGCATCAATTGCGCTCACCGGGGAAACCAGCACAGGGTCATAGTCTACGCTGATGGCACTGTTGCCATCTGTCTTGATGTTGAGCTGCATACCGGGCTTCAACTCAGTGAGGCTGGCCTTGGTTTCATTGATTTCAACACTGGCCCTGGCCGCCGGGATTGCCACACCATTGACCCAAAGCGTATCCGTATCGACCTTTTGCAGGGTACCTTGGATAGTCTTGGCCAAAGTGGCAACCGGCGGTTGGGGATCGGGATTGTTCGACTCATTGGAGTCTGAACCGCCACAGGCGCTCAGTCCGGCAACGAGAGGAACCAGCCATATGCTTCTTTGCATTCTGTTCTCCTTAGGGTCTTGGTTTTTAAAGCGGCGGCAGGATAAACAACTGCAGATGAGGTTAAGATTAGGGCGGGATGAAAGTTTATTAATGATCGTATGCTGTCGTTAAAAAATAGAGGGTTACTTTGAAAATTCCTCTGCAGATGTGTTTGGTTTTTGAATTCAGTTAAGGTTTAAATCAGCATGATTTACTGCAATCGGCAGACAAACATGCTGTCTATACACTTTTGGTTCACATCCCAAGCCAACTTAAATCGCAAGTAGTATGATTTTTAGAGGGCTTATAAGGGAGGTGTCCAGGCAGTGGGAGACTCTGAATAGCTAAAAAAGAGAACAAGTTACTACTTGGAACTATGCTTTTTTATAGCTACAGTTATCAGTATTAGAAAAGTTGTGACAATGACGTCCCCCACTAATCAGGAAGATACTATGACCCTCACCAAAGAGAGTTCCTTGGATTTGGAAGTGATCAGTCTACTGGAAGACAGGCAGACGATTCATGCGATTAAACTCCTGCGAGAACGAGATAACCTGAGCCTGAAAGAGGCAAAAAAGAAGGTGGATGACTATTTGCAGGGGCATCCGGAACTGGAATTGGCCGACAAAGAGCCAGGAAGCGGCAATGCCATTGTTTGGATAGTGCTGGTAGGGTTGGCTGCAGCAGCAGCCTTGGCTGTCTCGACTCATTTGTAGCTGTTGAGATATCTCTATTTTAAGCCGTTATAAAGCGAGTTTATTTAAGCTTTCCTCATTAAAATGCAAAGAGAATTGAATATTTTAAATTCTCTTTGCATCTTTTGCCATTTTTGACTAATTGTTGAGCCTGAGTCGAGAAAACTCACGGAAGCGATTGGCTTGAATGTGGTACCTTTGCCCGCTTTGATTTTGACAAGATGACGCCCTTGTGCGGCGGAGACATAACAATGAATAACAAACACTGGATTGGCAATATCGGCGTGCAAGTCGTGATTGCCATGTTTTTGGGGGCGGCTGTCGGCTGGTGGTTTGGTGAGGATGCCAGCATGTTTGCCCCATTGGGGACTATTTTTATCCATTTGATCAAGATGTTGGTCATACCGCTGGTATTGGTGGCTATCATCTCAGGTGCAGCCAGTCTGGGGGATACCCCTTCGGCTGGGAAAATCGGTCTAGGAACATTCGGCTTCTTTATTGTGACTTCGGGGATCGCAGTCACCTTGGCATTGGTGCTGGGAAACCTGTTTCAACCTGGTAAGGGGGTTGATTTTACTGCTCACAGTATGACTGACCTAATGGAAGTCACCAAAGAACAGGGTGATCTACCAGGTGTAATGGATACTTTCATTGGCATGATACCAACCAATGTGTTTGAGTCGCTGACCGGGGGGAATATTTTACAGATCCTGGTGTTCAGTATCTTCTTTGGCATAGCACTGACCAAGGTCAAGGGCGATGGGGCCAAGCCGATCCTTGGGGCGCTCAATGCTATCACAGAGGCTATGGTCTGGATGATCAACTGTGTCATGTTGGTGGCACCCATAGGGGTATTCGGTCTGATGGCCGACTCAGTCGGCACCTTTGGTTTTGACGCTCTTGAGGTGGTATTTAAACTGTTCATCGTCTTCGTTGGGGCGATTTTGATTTACGGTTTCATCTTCTTCCCCTTGATGGTGCAGCTGTTTTCCAAGGTGTCGGCGGCGCGCTTTATCAGTGCAATGAAAAAGCCTCAGGTGATGGCCTTGTCTACGGCTTCCTCCATGGCAACCTTGCCGGTGAATATGGAAACTTGTGAGCAGGAGTTGAAGGTCTCAAAAGCCACAGCTTCTTTCGTATTGCCGTTGGGCGCCACCATCAATATGAGCGGCAACGCCATTTACTATGGTTTGGTCGCTATGTTCTTTGCTCAAATGTATAACATTGATCTGAGCCTTGCCGCCTATGCGGCTATTATATTCACTTCCACTTTGGGCGCTATTGGCCAGGCCGGGGTGCCGGGACCTTCTTTCCTGGTGGTGGCCGTATTACTGGCGGCCAAGATCCCTATTGATGGACTGCCACTGCTGTTTGCCCTCGACCGGGTATTTGACATGATACGTACATCGCTGAATATTACCGGCGATGCCGCCTGCGCTCTGGTGATGGACAACTTTTGTCCCGAGGAAGCCAAGAGCTGATAGCGTGAGTTTGTTTGCCGTGAGCAGGTAATAAAAAGCCAGGAAACTATTCCTGGCTTTTTTCATGGGTGGAGATTATTCCGCATCACCCAGTGACAGTAGAGTGGCATTGCCACCTATGGCTGTGATGTTGTTGGTGCGGGTCTTTTCCGTCATAAAGCGGGTCAGGTAGTGTGGCCCGCCAGCCTTGGGGCCTGTGCCGGAAAGCCCCTGACCACCGAAGGGCTGCACACCCACCACGGCGCCAATCTGGTTACGGTTGATATAGACGTTACCTACATTGACTCGGTCGGCAACGCTCAGGGCGTGGCCTTCATTGCGGCTGTGGATCCCCAGAGTCAGGCCAAAGCCTGTGCTGTTGATATCGGCAATCACCTTGTCCAGCTCTGAGGCTTTGAAACGGATAATGTGCAGTATCGGGCCGAAATGTTCTTTCTCCAGCACCTTGATGGAATCGATTTCCACCGCGGTTGGCGCAACGAAATGGCCATCCTTGCAGTCAGCGGGCAGCTCCACCTGTTTGATAAGCTTGCCTACCTGTTTTATGTGCTCGATATGGGCGTTGAGATTGGCCTTGGCTGTGGCATCGATCACCGGGCCGACATCTGTCTTCACTGAACCTGGATAGCCAATGCTGAGTTCATCCATGGCACCCTTGAGGATCTCCAGCACCCGTTCGGCGATATCTTCCTGCAGATAGAGTACCCGCAGCGCCGAGCAGCGCTGGCCAGCGCTGGTAAAGGAAGAGGCAACCACATCGTTGACCACTTGCTCCGGTTGGGAAGTGGAGTCCACCACCATGGCATTTTGACCACCTGTTTCGGCGATAAGTGGAATGATGGCGCCTTCGCGGGCAGCCAGAGCGCGGTTGATCACCTTGGCCGTGCCGGTAGAACCTGTGAAGCAGACGCCGCCGATACGTTCGTCGCTGGTCAGTGCGGCGCCGACACTGGCGCCTGTGCCCGGCAGGAATTGCAGCGCTTCTTTGGGGATCCCGGCTTCATGGGCCAGCTGTACGGCGCGGTAACCCACAAGGCAGGTTTGCTCGGCTGGTTTGGCGATAACTGTGTTGCCGGCAGCAAGGGCAGCAGTCACCTGACCGAGGAAAATCGCCAACGGGAAGTTCCAGGGGCTGATACAGACAAAGACACCGCGGCCTTGAACAAACAGCTCGTTCAATTCACCGGTCGGCCCAGGGAGCAGCTCGGGCTTGCTCATCATCTTCTTGGCCTGCACCGCATAGTAGCGGCAGAAGTCGATGGCTTCACGGACTTCATCTATGCCGTCCTGCAGGCTCTTGCCGGCTTCGCGGGTACAGAGCACTATCAGCTCTTCGCGATTTTCTTCCAGCAGGTCGGCCAGTTTTTGCAGCGCGTTGGCGCGCTGTGCCACCGGTGTGCGACACCAGGCGGGGAAAGCTGCGACGGCTGAACTGATGGCCTGCTCAACGGCTTGGTCGTCGGCAAAAATAACCTGACCGACGGTTTGTGTTGTGTCATAGGGGCTGACAACCGCCTTTGACTCGCCGCTCAGGGTTTCACCATTGATCAGCGGGCCGCCATGCCATTGATGAGTCTTGAACTGATCCAGTGCTGCGAAGAAGGGTTCGGCTTCAGAGAGAATGTTCATATTGAGTCCCTTGGAGTTTTTGCGTTCACTGCCAAAGATGTCGGCAGGCTTCACTATCTTGTTATTGGCCAGGGTTTTATATTGTTTGACTGTCACCAGAGGGTGGGTGATCAGTGAATCGATAGGCGTGTTGGGATCCACCAACTTATGCACAAATGAAGTGTTGGCACCGTTTTCCAGCAGACGGCGCACCAGATAGGGCAGCAGATCTTTATGGGCACCTATCGGCGCATAAATTCGGACGGTGCGAGCTCGGCTTTCCGCCAAAATAGTGTCGTATAGTTCCTGTCCCATGCCGTGCAGACGCTGGAATTCAAACTCACGATCGCCGGCCATATCGCTGATGGCAGCGACTGTCTGGGCGTTATGGCTGGCAAATTGTGGATAGATGGCACCGCGGGTCTTGTCCGACAGCAGGAAGCGGGCACAGGCCAGATAGGACAGATCCGTTCCCACCTTGCGGGTGTAGAGGGGGTAACCGGCTTCACCTGCCTGCTGAGCCCACTTGAGTTCGCTGTCCCAATAAGCGCCTTTCACCAGTCGCAGCGGGATTTCATCACCTTGCTCTTTGGCAAGCTTGGTTAGCCACAGGAGTACAGGCAGGGCCCGTTTGGAGTATGCCTGCACCACTATGCCCAAAAGGCCCCAACCCTTGGCGGCTTCAGAGTTGTATAGCTTGCGGAACAGCTTGAGCGACAACTCAAGACGGTCTACCTCTTCGGCATCGATAGAGATACCGACATTCAGGCTGCGAGCCTGCTCAATCAGCTTGATCACTGTGGCATACAACTCGGACATGACTCTGTCTTCATTGGCCACTTCATAGCGGGGATGCAGCGCCGACAGCTTGATGGAAATCGTCGGTCTGGGCGCCTGGGATTCATCGTACTGCTGGGCCCCCAATTCGCTGATGGCGTGGGAGTAATCCTGGAAGTATTTCTGGGCGTCTCTCTGGGTCAGTGCGGCTTCACCCAGCATGTCGTAAGAGTGGGTATAGCCCTGTTTGCGCTTGTCTTCACTGTTTTTTAGTGCTTCTTTAACTGTGCGGCCGAGTACGAACTGTTTGCCCATGATCTTCATGGCGGCATACATGGCTTGACGGATCACCGGCTCACCCAGGCGATTAACCAAGCGCTTCAATAAGTTGCTTGGACTGCCATCCAGGTTGCGATCCAGTTTGACGATTTTGCCCGTCAGCATCAGGCCCCATGTCGAGGCGTTGACCAATACTGAATCACTCTTTGACAGATGCTCGTCCCATTTGGCTCCTGAGAGCTTGTCTTCAATCAGGGCATCGGCCGTTTCCGGATCCGGGATCCGCAGCAGGGCTTCGGCCAGGCACATGAGTATGATGCCTTCCTGAGTCTCAAGGCTGTATTGCTGTAAAAAAGCGTCTATACCTACCATCAGACCTTTTTTGTCATATTGACGAACCTTGCTGACCAAGTCGTGGGCGCGACGGGTCACACGCTCAATGGTTTCGTCACTCGACGGGACTAGCTTGATCAGATCGGACAAATATTGCTCTTCGTCGACAATATAGTTGTCACTGATGGCTTTAAAGAGTTCGTCGAGATTGGCGCTATCATAGTGGCCTGCCAGAACTTCACTCGCTTTGAACATAGTTATCGCTTCCATCTAAGCCGGTTGGGGGCAGTTAAGGACTGCTCGAATTACCTGGAATATGTCTGACGCAAAAGACGCTTTATTAATTTTGTATACAATATTGGCGCTTGCGCGCGCCGATTATACAATCAAAATGTGATCTGTGACACCAATCTTGGCGGGAATGTGAAAATTGTTTAATTGGCTTTACGCACCCCAGCTGTAAAGTCACATAAACAAAAGGCCAGTGGTTTTAAACACTGGCCTTTGAGAAGGGAAAAATGCTATTACATCCAACGATCTTTCTTGCGTCGCTGTGGTCTTGGCATGTAAACCAGAATGACCCCGAGGATTAAACCCAGGGCGGCGATAAGTCCGCCTTCCTGCCACATACGAAAACGTTCGTTATCTTTCATTGACTTGAGCTTGGCAATGGCTTCATCGCGTTCTGTGCTAGCCTCTGCCAGTTCTGCCTGGGCCTTGCTCAACTGAGACTTGAGGCTACCCAGCTCGCCCTTGAAATCGCCATTTTCGTTCTGAAGCCCAGCGAGCTGGCCTTTGGCTTCGGTCAATTGGCTTTCCAGCTCAGAGACGCGAAAACGCAGCGATTTGTCTTTGGATATCATGCTGGTCAGAACCCAGCCTTCGCGATCCTTATGGTCGATAATCTTGGTGTAATCGCCTTGGCGCTCAGGTAAAACGCTTACCTGTTGACCGGCTTCAATACTACCCAGGATCCGGTATTGAGTGCCGGGTCCACCATGAATGTAGATGTAGACATCGTCCGAAATATAGCGCGTCTGGCCTTGGGCCAATAGGGTGGGAGACAGGAGCATCATCCCTATGAGAGTCAGGAGTCTTAACACTTAGTCATTCTCTGTCGCAAAATACTGCCCACATGCTAGGGATTTGAAGGCTTCAATGCAAGAGGGAAGTCATTCGACTTCCCTCTTATAATCATGATATTTACCGTGATTTCTAATGCTACTTCTGTTAACCGAACACACCCTTGATAGTGAAGAAGAACAGAATAGACAGGCCGGCACCGGCTGGTAGGGTCACGACCCATGAAACTACAATGTTGCGAACCACACCTATATTGATGGCGGCAATACCCCTGGCCATGCCCACACCCAATACCGCACCTACCAGAGTTTGAGTGGTAGAGATAGGTAAGCCTGTACCCGAGGCGATAACCACGGTTGAGGCCGCGGCCAGTTCGGCGGCAAAGCCACGACTTGGGGTCAAGTGAGTAATATTCTTACCTATGGTGGTCATTACGCGCTTGCCGAAGATGGCCAGTCCCATAACGATACCGACGGCACCCAGAGGCAGGATCCACCAAACCAGCGGTGCCTTGGCTTCAATGGCACCGCCACTGTTTACCACAGAAACTACTGCAGCCAATGGGCCAATAGCGTTGGCCACGTCGTTGGAGCCGTGGGCAAAAGCCATACAACAGGCGGTAACAACCATCAGAATGGCAAAGACTCGTTCAACGTTGCCGAAGTTGGTCTGGCGATCATTTTTGCTGCTCATCTTCAGACGGCTGATGGCGATTTTACCCGCAATACCCACCAGAATGGCGATCGCCAGTGCCAACAGATAGGCTTCTACAGTGCTGAACTTGAGACCAACGTGTTTCAATCCTTTGGTGATGGTAACCAAGGACATCACAAAGCCGGCAAATGCCATATAGAAAGGCACATAACGTTTAGCGTTTTCCAAAGGGTTTTCAGTATTGAAAATCAGTTTTTGTACGCTCTGGAAAATCATAAAGGCGATAAAGCCTGAGATGGCCGGGGTGACGACCCAAGAGCCAACGATACCAACGACTTTGCCCCAGGCAACGGCTTCAGTGCCAACACCCACAGCGGCAAAGCCTATGATGGCTCCCACGATAGAGTGAGTGGTGGAAACCGGCCAGCCCAGAGCTGATGCGGCTACCAGCCAGATACCCGCAGCCAACAGAGAGGCTATCATGCCGTAGACCAGTAGCTCGGGACTATCTATGAAGAAAGCGGAATCTATGATCCCTTTCCGTATGGTACTAGTGACTTCACCACCGGCCAGATAGGCGCCGGCGAATTCAAAGATCATTGCGATAATAATCGCTTGCTTAATGGTAATAGCGTTTGAACCAACAGACGTACCCATAGCATTTGCTACGTCGTTGGCCCCAATGCCCCAGGCCATAAGAAACCCGAAAACAGCCGCGATACCTATGAGCCATGGGCCATAGGTGACTAATACATCAACCATGTTGTTACCTTGATAACCTTTTGTTTGTTAGACGCGAGCCAGCATCAGCTCAAGGCGGGAACCGACACGTTCGGCAAGATCTGCCAGGTCACCAACCCACTCAATTATCTTATAGAGGAACATGACATCGATAGGATTAAGTTCAGCTTCCATGGCGAACAGCTGTCGACGCACCTGAATTTGCAGATCATCAGTGTCTTCTTCGATAGCATCGAGTTCACTGATCATTTTGGCTACCAAATCCACTTCACGGCCTCTAAAGCCTGCTTCCAGCAGATCATCGAGCTCGTTGATCGCTTCTTTGGCCAGGGCGACTGCATCCAGGCAGCGCTGCAAATAAGCGATGAATGGGGTTTGGATGGTTTGAGGAACAAGCAGTTGGCGGCCGATGATTCGACCGGAAATATCTTTAGCTTTATTAGCGATTTTGTCCTGTTGGGTCAGGAGCTCCAGTAAGTCAGTCCTTTCTACTGGCATAAACAAGCCACCTGGCAGTGTCAGGCGGATTTCGCGTTTAAGAAAGTCAGCTTCTTTTTCCTCTTGGCTGATCTTCTTGCGAATAGTGACCGCACTGTCCCAATCTTCAGCTATGGTCGCTTCGAAGAAGGGCACGAGTAGCGAAGCACAATCGTATACTTTGTCTATATGCTCTTGCAGAGGTTTTATCGGCGATTTTGCAAACACGCCTAAAATAGAGTTTACTGGCATAGCCGTTTACCTATTTAGGTTATTCCACTATTGGAAATGCGGGCGAATGTTAACCCAAGCGTCCGCTTATTGAAACTGTGTTTTTACAGAAAACACGTCAGTTTTTATTCTATCGGGTTATATATCACCCGACAGGATAATCCTAGGTCATTTTTGTGACAACAATATGACATTGTGACCTTTGCATGACGAGATGATGAATTTTTGATGACAAAATGAGCAGTAGTGCACCATGGATGCCGACAATCAACAAAATGAGATAGAACTTAAGCTCTTTTTCCCCGCCGCAGAAGTCAGTCACCTGACTACATTTCTGAACTCCTTACCTGCCGCCACACCCCAGGGATGCCGACAGTTGAGTAATGGCTATTATGATACGCCCGAGCTGGCACTGCGTCAGCTGGATATGGGGCTTAGAGTCCGCGGATGTGACGGCAAGCGGGAACAGACCATAAAAACAGCCGGCCGGGTCAGCGGTGGGATCCACAGTCGACCGGAATACAATGTCGATATTGATGTTAACAGCCCTATTTTATCGCTGTTTCCTGCTGAAATCTGGCCTGAGAATACCGACATCGACGCACTGCAAGCCCGGCTCGGTTGCCTGTTTCATACCGATTTTCAGCGTTGCTGCTGGTTGGTTGTTCAGGGGGAGAGTCTGATAGAGCTGGCACTGGATACCGGCACTATCACTGCCGGGGGACGGAGCGAATCGCTTTGTGAGTTGGAGTTTGAACTCAAGCGGGGCCGGGCGGCCGATCTCTTACCGCTGGCACAGCTGGTGGCAGCCAATGTGCCTCTGCGCCTGGGGAAGGCCAGTAAGGCGCAGCGAGGCTATCGCCTGGCGCAGCAGGCCAGTCCACTGGCGTTGGAGGCGCTGCAATATATCAGCTTGCCTTGTGATAGTGATATCAAGGCAACACTCTTGGTGGTGCTGGAAACGGCGTTGGAGCGTTGGCAATTGCTGGAGGGTATGATTGCCGAGAGTTTTGATGATCCGTCAGGGCAAGCGCTCTTGTGGCAGCGTCTGCGCTCTTGTGTGCGCCTGCTGCGCTTGACTTTGGGGCAGTTTACTCTGGGCAACAGCCAGACAGATGCGGGATTTGCCTGGCTGGAGCAGCAACTCGGCTTTGTAACAGAAGCCAATTATCTCACGCGTTTGGCCCAGGATAAGTTGCTGCTTGGTAAGTTGGCCGATGCAGATGATGTGCGTGAACGGGCATTGCAACAGCTGCAAAAGATGGATTTCCGCAGCCGCTTGCAAGCGCTATGGCAGGATTGCCGCTATGGTCAGCTGCAGTTGCAACTGGTGAACATGTTGCTCGAGCTCGCCAGTGGTGAGATGCAGATAGTCGTGGCCGGAGGTTTGCGGGGAACCTGTGACGGTCTGCAGGAGGCTTCCTGGCAAAAGCTGCTCGCGGCCATGCCGGGGGATGAACTCAGCCGTGATGATTATTTGAATCTGGCTACCGCTTTAGATGAAGGTATTTTGGTGGGGCTGGCCTATGGCAGTCTCTACTCATCCAAGGCTCGTGATAGTTTCCGCGCGCCCTGGCAGGATTTGAGTCAAGGGATCATTAGTCTTGGCGCTTATGTCATGGCCGAGCAGTTGGCGCCTGAGTTTGCCGAAGCCCTGGCCGACAAACAGCAGAGTTTGACTTTTGCTATGGAACAATCCCGTAAGATGGCGCTGCAGCAACATCCTTACTGGCGCTGATGCCTGGTAAGAGTTCCGGACGAATCGCTCGCGAGTAAGCATTAAGAAGGACGCCTCGGCGTCCTTCTTAGTTGATTCTATTCGTCCCGCTGTTGCTGCGCCAACTTCTGTTTCAAGTCGGCGATTTCCGTCAGCATCTGTTGTTGGTTAGCTTCCATACGTTCGAGTACCAGATCCAACTCGCTCTTAATGACCTTGCTTTGGTTTTCCAGGCTCTCTTGCTCATCGGGGGCGACAAACAGCGATGCCATATAACCGGAAATAACCCCGAAGAAACTGACCCCGCAGACGATGACTACGCCACCTATCACATGGCCTACTGTCGTCACAGGGTAAAAGTCACCGTAACCTACGGTTGAAATAGTCACAATCGCCCACCAGATAGCGTTTTCGGCGGTTTGAATATTGGCGCCTTCGACGCCGCTTTCCACCAGCAACATCATGACCGAGGCGATAGTGATGATAGTCACCATGGACACCAGTAGACTGGCGATGGTGGCCTGACGCCTTTGTTTTAGTAGTGGCCCTATCAGGGAACTGCTCATGCGAATGAGCCGCAATACCCGGAGGATCTGGAATAAACGGGCGAAGCGCAGCGCTTCAATCGCCGGAATACTGGCGACAAAGTCGACCCAATGGTATTTGATGTAGGCGAGTCGATTTTCTGCCCGGAAAAGCCCTATCAGAAAATAACTCATAAAGATAAAACAGATACCCGTATCGATGTAAAACAGTAGCTTGTGGGTTTCGGGATCGACAGGGACAAAGGTCATGATCAGGATCACAACCACAGAAATCAGCGACAATAACATCATCGCCAATTCGAAAGGGGATACTTGAACAGGCGGCTTCAGGAACCAGCGAGATTTATCCGGCATTGGTTCTTCCATTGAAAAACTAGATATCCTTTCAGGGTAAAAGACTTACCGTTTCCTGTAAACGCGCGTGTTTATTGTTCGTCTACGAATTGTACCAGGTCTTCCAATACCCGTTTTTTAATTTCTAGCTGTGCATCCGGCGTCAAGCCGTATTTTTCGGCGAGCTGGACATAGTCGGCAGGACTGAGCGAAACGGTTAACCGTGGCCGCTTGGGACGCTTGGCCACGGATAAACCCAATATCATGCGGATCTGATCTGAAGGGCTGACACCTGTATCCAGGGCCGCCTTGCGGATAGAGTATTGAAACCTTTCATCCAGATCGAATGCTACCTGAGTCGCCTTGGCAGCCTTTTGGTTTTGTAACCATTTTTCCGGATAAGGGTGGTTCTTGCTCATGCCGCATTATTCTCCTGGCCAGTAGTCACGAATATCGCTGAGGGGGCGGTAAAGGGTCAGCGCAACGTCGGTTTCGCCTCCTTCATAGACTTCGATATCCACAGCGCGAGACTCATCGTCATCCAGCAACTGATAGCTTTCGAAGGCATCACCTGTTGCACCGTCAGCATCCTGAGGAGGCCTGAGTCCACGGTAATCTTCCCGGTGGAAATAGCCAAACTCAGCAAAACTGACCTGATGGTAGTGTTTCCCGAGCCATTGCTCAAGCATCTCAGTCTCGGCAGTGAGTGCCTTGGTACTCAGCTCAGCTTTCCCCGGCTCATCGAAGATGGCGGAGAAATCATCCAGATCGAATAAGGCATCCACCTGAGCGCGGCTTATCTTCAGCGAGAAAGCCAGCCAGGTTTCGTCGTCTTCATCCAGCCCCAGATAGATGGCTTCGCCGCTGTGCCCCTTGAGTACCCATTCAGTCGACTGACTGCGCTGATACTCATAGGTATTGACGGCTTCGACCCTAAGCTGCTGCCCGCGCAGATGCGCGGGCAGGGCAAAGCTGTCATCAAGGGAGATCATATCGCCCTTTTGCAGCTCTGATGGGTGCTTAAGCTGACGCACTGGAGTTTCTTTTTTGCCAAACAGGCTGCCAAAGAATCCCATAGGTTATCAGCCTTTCTTGGCTTTCAAACGCTCGAGCACATCGCTGGCGTTGCTCTTCTGCTCACCGATACCGGCTTCAGCCAGCTTGGCTTTCAGCGATTGGTCGCTGTTCTCGGCTTCCAGGTTTTCGGCAGCCTTCAAGCGGTCGTCAAACTGTTGCTGACGTGCCTTGATACGCTCCAGTGAGTCTTTGGCGTTGAGCAGCTTGGAGTTGCTTGACGCGAAAGAGTCGGTAATGGAAGCCGTGGCCTTTTGCACGCTTTCAGTGGTCTTGACCATGCTCAACTGGCGCTGATAGTCGGCCAGCTGGCGTTCGGTCTTCTTCACTAGATCTTTCAGGCGGGCAGCATGGGCACTGAAGCTGTCGTTGGCAGTTTGTTGCTCGGCCAGTTCCATTTCCAGCTGGGCAATTTTCTCGGCCACTTCCAGTGCCAGGGTTTCATTGCCTTTTTCCAGTGCCTGAGTGGCATAGCCTTCATGCTCGGCGACAGCACGTTTAATGCGATCGATTTCACGGCTGGCTTGCATCTCTTTGGCCATCACATCTGTCAGTTCACGCTTGGCCTTGGTGAGGTGTTTCTCGGCGTCACGGATCTCCTGTTCGAAGATGCGGGTTGAATTGGCATCCACTATGCTTTGGCCGACTTCGTTGGCCCCACCGCGGAATGCTGTAAGAATTTTGTTCAGTATGCCCATGATTTGGCTCCTTATTTCAAAAAGTCGACCAGTTCGTCAATGACTTCGAGACAGTTGTCAGACAGGACAGAGAGTTCCTGCTCTATTTCCAGCATGCTCGATTGCAGGGAGAGTGCACCGTAAACCACATACTTATCGTCAATCTTGGCGAATGAAGACAGTGGCATAGGGATGTTGAGTTCCAACATGGTTTCAAACATCTCGGCACGGCGTTCCTGCTTGAGTTCATCCTCTCCCCAGAGATAACTGATGCAGAGGATTTGGTTTTCCGTTACCGAAACAAATACGGGGATCTCTTCACGGCCAACCACATTGACCTGCAACACTTCTACATCCCCTTCAATGGGGTAACAGTCAAACTGGAACCCAGTAGAGCTGTTGTCGCCAAGTCCATTTAAATGATTGGCAATAGTGTGAATATTCATATTTGTCCTCTTTGACATATTATGTCTGCGTTTAAAGATAACATCGAGACATAATATGTCAAGCGTTATCTTTGCCTGTTTAAAAGGTTGCTACACCCTGTTCATCTGTCCATGCCTGCAGGTGGTAGTAATACAGCTGCAGTGAGCCTATGGTGTTGGGCTGAACTTGGTCCATCTTAGTGTAAAACTGTTTCGGAAACTCGAAGGCGCCGCGAATAAGTCCGGGCGTCAACCAGTCATCCTCTACCGGCAGTTGCTGCATCTGCTGCAGCCGGCTCTTGGCGTCCTGGCCATTGAGTGTCCCTATGGTCCAGCCCCATTCGCCAAAGCTGGGCACATTGTGGTGATACTGATTCACCTTGAATCCCGCCAGCGCAAGGGTCTTGCCTACAGAGATAAAGGCCTTGGTCGCATGGTAAGGCGAGGTGGACTGTATACTGATGGCTCCATCCGCGCTCAAAAGTTCCCTGAGTTTTTTATAAAACAGGTCTGAATAGAGCTTATTGAGATCCGGATGGGAGGGATCAGGCAGATCCACTATGATGGCATCGTATTTATCGCCGCGGGCCAGCAAGCGGTCGACACCGTTAAAGGCATCGTCGAAAACCGTTTCCACCCTGGGATCGGCAAAGGCGTTGCCGTTGAGGCCGAGCAATGCTGTCCTGAGATCTTCCGGTACGTCAGCCCCGGGTTCTTTGAATAGCTTGACCATCTCGGCATCGAGATCCACCAGAGTGACCTGCTTGGGTTGCCATTTCAGTACCTGCTTCAAGCCCAATCCATCACCGCCGCCTATGATCAACACCTTGTCGTGACGGGCGCTTGCCGCCAGAGTCGGATGTACCAGGAAGGCGTGATAGATATGTTCATCACTGGAGGAGAACTGCAACCTGCCATTGATATAGAGGGAGTAAACAGGTGGCAGATGGTTACCCATCAGGCGTTTGGTCAGGGTCAGTTGCTGAAACCGGGTAGCCTTGGCATAGACCACCTTGTCTTTATACAGGAGGTTGTTGAACCCTTGCTCCCAAGTCGGCCCCTTAATGGCCAGCATCAGCAGCACTCCTGTGGCCAGTACGTGTGCCGCCAGTAACCAGTTGGCGGCGCGGATCCTGTCCCTGAAGCGGATAATAAAGATAAATCCGGCCAAGAGGTTAAAGGCGGCGGTCATGGCGGCAGCCAGCTGGATATCCAGCGCCAGCATAAAGCCGACCCAAAGCGCGGCGCCGACACCTGCGCCTATATAGTCGGCGCCATAAATGGTGCCGGCATTGTGCAGCAGGTGTTCTTCGGAAAGAGCCTGACGCACCCTGGCAATGAGCGGGATCTCCATCCCTATCATTAAACCGAGTAACACACCCCAGAAATAGGGCAGGTAGCGGGACAACTCCTGAAAACGGCCGATAAAGCCACCCTGAGGCAGATGATCCGGCGGTAGTCCCAGGGTTCGTCCTATCAGTTCCGGCAGCTCGTGGCCAAAACCGATGACAGCTGCGGTGATCAGAATCGCCAGAGAGCCCAGCAAGGCGACAGTCAATTCCAATACTGCAAAGCCACTGAAGGCGCACTTTATCTTGCGGGCGGCAAAGGCCCCCAAGCCCATGGAGACTATCATCAAGCCTATCATGGTGTAGATGGCCGCCTCGAGGGCGCCCAAAATGCGCCCGGCATAATGGGAAAGCAGGTATTCGTATATCAGACCACAGGCCGCCAGTACCCCCATGATCCCTAAAAGCAGGGCATCATCAAGGGCACCCAAGTGGCGTCTGTTGGGCTCTTGGGTGTTGGCGTTACTACTTAGTGCCACGGGATCAGGCCATCAAAGCGGTGAGGATCAGCGCAACCGCTATGCTGATCGCCATTTCAACTGCGGCCAAGCCTATGTTGTGCTGCTTCTCCACCTCATCGGCGAGGTCAATTTTTGCCAGCACCAGGAGTTTGACCAAGGGCAGCAACAGGCTCAGTACCACCAACATAATGAAGGAGAACACCAGCCAGCCAAGGGCGTTGGTGACATAGGCTTCAGGGCTGAAGACGATAAAGTGACTGGCGGCATTGAAGCTCAGCGCCATGGCTATCATCGCCCCGGCATGACGTATCGCCAGGGCGGTATTTCCCTGCGCCAGCGCCTGCTGCATTGAGCTGTCCTGATTGCGGGCGGCGTAGCGATTCTCTCTGAGGCGGGTCAGCAACACCAGCATCAATTGAGAAATAGCGAAGGCGCTGAGGATGGCAATAAAGGTATCCAGGGTCAGATCTTCGGCCCATAGCAGCACGGCGCGGATAATAATCGCAGTGGCGATAGCGGCCGAGGCATCGACTATCGCAACCGACACATTGCCTTTGAGTACCAGGGCGTTCTTGTCGATATTATTCAAGGCGATTTTATCGTGCAAAAAGCGCCCCAGTTTGATTAGCACTAGACCAAACAGGCCGTAGGCGCTCATGCCAATGGCTTCCTGCAGATAACTGTGAGCGGCGGCGCCGGTAATGGCGCCTGTCAGCACTATACCCAGTGCCGCCACAGCGCCGGCGGTGCTGATGCCGAAGGCGAAGTTGTCTCTGACCGCCAGCTCTTCACTGCTGTTTACCCGAATACTCCAGCCCTGCAGGTAGCGGGTCAGAGTGAGCAGTACCACGGCGATAGAAAGGTCGATGGCGAGTATGACGGCCAGTTCCTGAGTGATGCCGAATTCCTGAAATAGAGTCATGTTCATTCCTTAAGTTGTGATCCTGGCTGAGTTATTTGCCCCGGCTGACACCACGGCTGGTGCGACTGCCAGAATTACGGAAACTGCTGTCTTTAGAGTAGTTTGAGCGAAACTTGCTGGCCGATTGCCCACTGCTGGATGGCTTGGGTGCCGCGCTGCTCTGACGAGAGAGGGCGCTGGAGCCGGAGCGGGACTTGGCATAAGGGCTGTCAAAGCGTTTGCCTTGAGAGTCGAAACGTTTTTTGGTGCGCTCATAGACCTGAGTTTGGGCCTTGGCCTGCTTGGGGGAGGTATAGCGATAGCGGCCCACATCATTGTAGTAGCTGTAATCCCTGCCTCTGGACCAGTTGTCATAATAAACCGGCCTGTGGAACAGGTTGGAAAACATGGAGTACATGCCATACCAGGCCCAAAAGGACATGCCGTTGGAATCGGTTTGCCACTGGCCATAGGCGGGGTTACCCACCAACTGGCTGCCGGCACCAAAGTCTTCCGAGTCATTGGCCAGGGTTGAAGCCTCGCGGCTGATGGCGTTGACCCTGGCGAGTTTGCCCTCTGACATATCGGCAATCACATTGACGGGATCTGACAGCATGTCGTTGAACAGGCTTGAGTCCAGCGCTTGATAGAGGTTGTTTTCCTCTTCCAACTGTTGGTCAAGATTAACAAAGTTGCTCGCCACCTTGGCGTCTTTCACCCTGCTTTCCAGTGACTTGTACAGTGGTCCTTTACTGGTGGCATCCAGTGTCAGTTGCTCCACCAGCGGTTGTAATTCCGGCCGCTGCTGCGCCAGAATTTGACCATACTGTTTGAGTAAGATGCCATTGCGCAGCTGGTCTTTGTCCAGCATCTGGCCGAGTTTTTCCAGACGTTGGTCATTCAGCTGTTGCAACTGGGCAATCTGCTCTGGTCTATCGTCACCGCAGGCTGTCAGTGATAACAGCATCAGCAGACTGAGAATACGGATCAGCATTCCTGCCATGTTTTCTCCATTATGATAAGCACTTGAGACTGGCAAACGGTGCTAAAACCTCTGGTCCCGTAGGCCGTCAGTGCAAGTTGGTGTAATCTGTGCACAGAGTATCACCCACAAGAATTGGGGTGAAGTCAGAATCACAGGCATCGACTTGGTAACCCCCATGTCGAGCAGAGATACGTGCAGCAAAATGACATAATATGTCTAAATAGTCTTCAATACAATCGAACAGGGATAACTATGGAATTGGGGTGTGACAGTCAAAAGCCGTTTTCCGAGTTGCTGTGCCGGCAGGCCGGTAAGCATTGGCATCTGCTGGTGGAGCGCTGGCCTGAGGTGGTCACTGAGCTCAGCCTCATCGAGCAGCAGGAGGTGCAGCGGGTTATGGGCCTGAGTGATTATGTTGCCACTCAGCTGTGCCGCCACCCAGAATGGATTGCCCCCTTCTTTAGCGGCCAGCTCACTCGCCTGGATAGACAAGACTTTGCCGACGAAATCCAATCCCTGCTCGACCCTGTCACCCAGGAAGAAACCGCCAAATCAGTGCTGCGAAACTATCGCAACCGGCAAATGGTACGTCTCGCCTGGCGCGACTTCATGGGTTATAGCCCGCTGCAGGAGTCACTGCTTGATCTCTCTGTATTGGCAGAGGCACTTATAATTGGCGCCAGAGACTGGCTCTATCGCGAAATGTGCCAGAGTCTGGGAACCCCCTGTGACTGCGACGGCAAGCCACAACCTTTGATGATCCTGGGGATGGGCAAGCTGGGCGGTCGCGAGCTGAACTTCTCCTCGGATATCGATTTGATCTTTACCTTCCCGGAACACGGTGAGACCCAGGGCGGTCGGCGCAGCCTGGATAACCAGCAGTTCTTTATCCGCATGGGGCAACGCCTGGTCAATCTGCTGGGGCAAGTCACAGTCGATGGTTTCGTGTTCCGGGTCGACATGCGTTTGCGTCCCTATGGCGAGAGTGGCCCGTTGGTGGTCAGCTACAGCGCCCTTGAGGATTATTATCAGGAGCAGGGGCGTGACTGGGAGCGTTACGCCATGGTCAAAGCCCGCGCGCTTGGTCCCTGGACTCAATACTCTGACGAACTTCACGACCTGCTACGCCCCTTTGTTTACCGGCGTTATATCGACTTTTCCGCCATAGATTCCTTAAGGCGGATGAAGCGCCTGATTGCCCAGGAAGTGCGGCGGCGCCAGCTCAAGGACAACATCAAACTCGGTGCCGGCGGTATCCGCGAAGTGGAGTTCGTGGTGCAGAGTTTTCAGCTTATCCGCGGCGGCCGGGAGCCGGCGCTGCGCAGTCAAAGCCTGTTCGATGCCATAGATACCCTCTTTAGTTTGGGACAACTTGAGTACCTGGCGGTAGATGAACTCAAGCAGAGTTATCTGCTGCTGCGCCGGGTAGAAAACCTGTTGCAGGCCATAGGGGATAAACAGACCCAGACCCTGCCGGATAACGGCCTGGATTGGCATCGTCTCTGTTTTGCGTTGGAGATGGCCAATGAAGCTGAGCTGCGCAGTGAGATTGAGGCTGCGATGTTCAAGATTCATCGCCATTTTCGCGATACTGTCGGCGGTGATGAAGATAATGAGGAGCAAAGCGATAGCTGGGCCTGCCAGCTCTGGGTCTGTGACAGCGAGGAAGACATACAATCGCTGCTGGCCGAGCGAGGCATAGAAGACAATGAACTCTGGAGCAGTCTGGCTCATTGGCGCGAGACGGTATCACGCCGGGCCATAGGCCCGAGAGGGCGGGATACCCTGGATAAGCTGATGCCGAAAATGCTTGAGGAGCTGACGCTGCAGCCCAATCCCGGCAAGGCATTCAAGCCGGTAACCGGCGTACTGGAGCAGATCCTGACCCGTACCACTTATCTTGAACTTCTGTGTGAAAACCCTGGCGCCCGCCAACAATTGGTGAGCCTGTGTTGTGCCAGTCCCTGGATTGCCCAGCAGTTGGCGAAATTCCCCATGTTGCTGGATGAACTGATCGATCCGGCGCAGCTTTATGACACCACCTCTCTGGATGACTACGGCAGTGAACTGCGCCAATACCTGCTGCGGGTTCCGGAAGAGGATATGGAGCAGCAGATGGAGGCGCTTAGGCAGTTTAAACTGTCGCAACAGTTGAAAATTGCCGCCGCGGATGTCACCGGGGTCTTACCTATCATGCAGGTCAGCGATCACCTGACTTTTCTTGCCGAGGCCATCATAGAGCAAGTGGTGCAACAGGCCTGGCAGCAAATGACAGAGCGCCACGGCGTGCCGCCTGGCCTGGCTGACGGCGAGATAGGTTTTGCCGTCGTCGGCTATGGCAAGCTGGGGGGCATTGAGCTGGGCTACGGCTCGGATCTCGACCTGGTGTTTCTGCACAATGCCAAGGGTGGCTCGACTGACGGTGACAAGCCGTTGGATGTAGGGCACTTCTATCTCAAACTGGCGCAGCGGATATTACACCTGTTTTCCACCCGCACCATGTCGGGCGAGCTTTACGAGGTAGACATGCGCCTGCGACCATCGGGCGCCTCCGGGCTCTTGGTCAGTGAAATTGGTCGTTTCGGTGAATATCAGCAGCAGGAGGCCTGGACCTGGGAACATCAGGCTTTGGTTCGTGCCCGCTTTGTCTTCGGTGATAACGCCCTGGCGCAGGAATTTCAGGCGGTGCGTGACAGTGTGCTGAGCCAAGCAAGAGACAGGAAAAAACTGGCCAGCGAAGTGCGCGAGATGCGCCTTAAGATGCGCGACCATCTGCTCAAAGCGCCACAGGGAATGTTCGATCTTAAACAAAGCGTTGGCGGTATCGCCGATATTGAGTTTATCGCTCAGTATCTGGTGCTGGCCCATGCCCATAAGCACCCCGAGTTGTGTATCTGGTCTGATAATGTGCGGATTTTTGAGGTGTTGGCCGAGCTTGAGCTGCTGCCCTTGATGTCGGCGCAGCATCTGACCCAGGCCTATTGCATGCTGAGGGATGAAAACCACAGGTTGACTCTGGCCGGTTTGCCTGGGCTGGTGGCACAGGAAAAAGTGGCGGAGCAGGCCGAACGGGTCAGCAACATCTATGAGCTTATTTTGGGGTAAGAGTTATTTATGGCTGATGGGCAGGCTCGGATACAAGAGGTTGATGCCATCTTTATTCGACTTTCAATAACCTGCCCTTGGCTTGCCGGGAGTTCGCTGCAACATTTCGCTTAAGCGGCTGTAGGTGCGGCGAAACTCGAAGCTGAGGGCGCCGCCCTGATAAAGCTGCTCCAGTGGTACTTGGGCATGTAGCACCAGTTGTTTACCCCTGTCATAAAACTCATCTATCAGGGCGATAAAGCGCCGGGCGGCATCATCCTCTGGCGCATAACTGAGTTTTCTATCGCCTGTGCTGACGGCTTCGGCAGCATCTTCGGTGCCGCGGGCGCGGATCCAGCCGCGGCGCTCACCGCCAAGCCTGGGCACATGGCTCAGCAGCAGAGTATCCAGTGTTTCGGCCAGCTCCATATAATCCAGAGTGGATCTCGGCCCTTCGCAGAGCTGATCGAAGCGAAACCAGGCCAGGGATTGTGTGGCTTCCATGGCTTGGAAAAAAAGCGGTCTGCCCATGATGCTGAGTTGCCCTGGGCCCGAGGCGTTTTTTGAAAACCACTGGCTGAAGTCAGGTTCATTGCCAAGCTGCAGCAGGGGAAGTGCCGCCTGGGCATGGGGCGCGCCTTTGGTGAGGCGATGGTCCCGCTCGCCATTGAGGTGCAGCGATTCCATCTTCTGTTGCAACAAGTCGATAGTCGGTAAAAAGCGCTCTCGCTGCAGGCCGTTTTCATAGAGGCGCTCGATTGGCGTATTGGAAGTGCTGACCAGCATAACGCCACGGTTAAACAGGCCTTCGAGTAAACGTCCGAGAATAATGGCATCGCCGATATCCGAGACGAAAAACTCATCGAAGCATAACAGGCGGCATTCTTTGGCCAGTGTGGCGGCAATCTGATCCAAAGGCTCACGGGTGCCGCTGATGCGGTTCAGATCTCTGTGAACCCTGGCCATAAAGTGATGAAAATGCAGTCTGAGCTTGGGTTGCCCCTCGACGGCATTGAAAAAGAGATCCATCAACATGGTCTTGCCGCGGCCGACATCCCCCCACAGGTAGAGCCCGGGGACTTTGTTTCCCTGACCGAGCGCCTGAAAACGCTTATCAAGCGCTGCCAGCGCAGGCAACTGGGCGGGGTCTTGCTGCCAAGGGCCTTGGGCATAGCGTTCAGAGGGGGAAATTGTGTGCTTCATTCTGGACGTCTCATCCTGTGACTGTTATTTAAGTGCCATAAGTGCCGCGGGCGGCCAGTATAGCAAGGGCTTGAGCCTGAAGGAAAAGTGCCTGCCATGCCGCTTCATCTATTCATGGAATAGTGTTCAGTTCCTTTTACGGATAAGATGCGCCTTTTGAGCCATAGGTTGAGGAACAAGCCATGACGGCAGAATTGGCAATCATAGATATTGAGGAAGGTCAGGGCAAAGCCGCGGTGAAAGGAGCGCTTATCACGGCTCACTACCGAGGTTGGTTGAGTGACGGTACTCAATTTGATTCTTCCTGGGATAAGGGGCGTCCCTTTCAGTGTGTCATTGGCACAGGGCGGGTGATCAAGGGCTGGGATCTGGGCTTGATGGGAATGAAGGTCGGTGGCAAACGCCGACTCAAGGTTCCGGCACATCTGGCTTATGGTGAACGCCAGGTTGGGGCGCTGATCAAGCCGAATTCGGATCTTGAATTTGAAATTGAACTGCTGGAAGTCCTGACCCGCGACGATTGAGTCCAGGGCTTTTGAGCGCTATTGGCTCAGATGGATTTTGTTTTTATATAAAGCTGATATTATAGCTTTGCCCTTCATTCATCTGAGTCATAAAAGCACTATGAGCCGTTCCCCCTTCGCATCTTTTCAATGGCATTCAGACATTTTTGCCTGCGACAGTACGGATATCGAACATTTCTATGCCCAACTGCAACAGGAAGTTGACCGTCTGCAGCTGGGTCGCAAGAAGCTGGGCGAAATAGGTGATTATCCACTGGAGCTGTATCAGTCGCCCTCAGCGACGGCGGAGCTGCCTTCTGTGTTGATCAGTGCCGGATTCCACGGTGAAGAGGCTGCCGGCCCTTGGGGTATGCTGCATTTCCTCAGTGAACTGCAACAGGATATTTTCGAGCGAATTAATCTAAGCTTGTTGCCTTTGGTCAACCCCACTGGCTTTGCCAAGGGGCACAGATTCAATAAGTTCGGTGAAAACCCCAACCGGGGGTTTTTACAGCCCAAAGAGGGCGAAGCCAGTTCACCTTCGGTTGAAGGCAAGCTGCTGCTGGAATATGGCCAACTGCTGCAGGGCGCCAGCCGCGAAGGCATATTGACCTGTCATGAAGATGTGTTGCAGCAGCACACCTATATCTATTCTTTTGAGCCCAGACAATCACCCGGCCAGTTCAGTTTGCAGCTGCGTGATACTCTGGGGCGTTTCTTTGATATTGCCGCCGATGGCGATATCGATGGCTGTCCGGTGCAAGACGGGGTCATCTTCAACCACTTTGATACTTCGTTCGAGGCCTGGCTGGTTCGCACCGGTGCCAAGGTGGGTGTTTGCAGTGAAACGCCGGCAACCCAGAATCTGGATCAGCGAATTCTGGCCAACAGCGCCGTGATGCACGCCTTTGTGCAGCAGCAGTTGGCTCCCATCAAGGGGTAACAGCCAAAAGCGATACCGCTCAAAAGCAAGACCCCAGCCTAAGCTGGGGTCTTGCTTTTGAAAGGCTTTCAGGGGTTGAGGCGGGTAGGGATACCGCTTCTGTCATCCAACAGGCGTTTGAGCACGGTGGAGTCGGTGTCGGCATGGGCGATAAAGCGGCTGATGGCCGGGGTCATCTTCAATACCACAGGTGCGGTGGATTCAAACTCGGCCTCGGTGCGCGACAGCGGCTGATGCACTTCCAGATAGCGACCTCCATCCGGCTCCAGGCTGGCCTTTATCGGCTGATTGACAAACTGTACCCGGGTGCCGTTGGGCACAGTATTGAACAAATGTTCGATATCCTGATTGCGCAGGCGGACACAACCTTGGCTGACACGCAGGCCGATACCGAAGCTGGCATTGGTGCCGTGAATGGCATACAGGTTACCGATATAAAGTGCATATAAGCCCATGGGGTTATCCGGGCCTGCAGGCCATACCTTGGGCAGGGTGATACCGTTGGCGGCATATTCCTTGCGGATCCTGGCCGTTGGGGTCCAGGTGGGGTTGGCACGTTTGCGATAAACCTTGGTCACCCAGTTTTCCGGGGTATCCCGGCCTATCTGACCTATGCCTATGGGTAAGACCTGTACCGTATTGCTGTCTTTGGGATAGTAGTAGAGGCGCATTTCGGCCACGTTGATCACTATCCCTTTACGAGGGGCATCCGGCAGGATCAGCTTGTGAGGGATCAGTAATGTGCTGCGTGGCTTGGGAAGAAAAGGGTCGACCCCTGGGTTGGCCTCGGTCATGTTGGTTAGTCCCAGTTGATATTCGTCGGCAACACTCTCCAGTGTGCGCTTGTCATCTGGCACCACATAATACTGGTTGTCACCGACGATACTGCTGCCTTCGGGCGGCAGAGGATATTCAACGGCCTGCGACAGGCAGGCGGGAAGCAACAGGCCCAGTAACAGGGCGAGGCGGGGAATTCTTGTCATAGGATATTTTTCTTCATTAAACGCTGTCAGTCGCCCTGGTTTCAGGCATCAGAGTCGAGCAGGCATCCTTACCTTTTCCGGCGCAGATTTCAACAGATTGCGGCAAAAAAACTATTTCAGTTGTAGGCGTTTTGCCAGTCGATGCAGGTTGCCAGGGTCGACGCCCAACTCGCGGGCACTGGCGGCCCAGTTGTATTGATGCCGCTCCAGCACACTGCGCAGCAGCTGTCTTTGGAACTCCTCTGTGGCTTGCTTGAGTGTGATGGCTTCTGCAGGCGCTGTTGTGTCCAGCTGGCGCGACAGCGCACTTGGAGAGGGGGTCTTTGACTGCAACTCACCCAGTTGCAACTGGCATTGGTTATGGTCACTGGCGGCGCGCGCCAACACGCTGGCGCGGTGCAACAGGTGTTCCAGTTCCCTGACGTTGCCAGGCCAGTCGTTGGCCAGCAGCCAGGCTTCCGATTCGGCGGACAGACTCAGGCGCTCCAGCCCCAGCTTGCTGCGGCAACGTTCAAGAAAATGCCCGGCAAGCAGCAGTATGTCGCGACCCCTTTCTCTCAGTGGCGGTACAAGTAGCGGGAAAACACTCAGCCTGTGGTAGAGATCGGCGCGAAAGCGGCCTTCAACCACCTCGGTTTTGAGATCCTTATTGGTGGCGGCGATAACCCGCACATCCACTGTCAGGCTTCTGTCTTCGCCAACCCGTTGCAGATCGCCGTATTGCAGCACCCTGAGTAACTTGGCCTGCAGCGGCAGGCTGAGCTCGCCTATCTCGTCGAGAAACAAAGTCCCCTTGTCGGCCAATTCAAACTTACCGGCGCGATTGCTGATGGCGCCGGTAAAGGCGCCTTTGACATGACCGAAGAGTTCACTCTCGGCGACCGACTCGGGCAGGGCGGCGCAGTTGAGGTACACCAGAGCCTTGTTGCCTCTGGGCGAGGCGGCGTGTACTGCCTTGGCAACCAGCTCCTTACCCGTGCCGGTTTCACCGAGGATCAACACGTTCAGGTCGCTGGGAGCGACCACGGCAATTTCCCGCTTCAGCGCCAACATCAGCGGGCTTTCCCCCAGAAGTTCACTGTGGCCGGTTTCCGGCAATGGTTGACTCTGGCTCTGTAGCGACAGGCTTTCCAACTTATCCAGCAGCAGGGCATTGCCGAGGGAGGCGGCGGCGATGGCGCTCAGGCTTCGCAACTCTTCATCGCTGAAATCGTCGAACTGGCAAGGGTCCAGACCATCTATGGTCAAGGCGCCTATCAGCTGTTCCTTGTCCAGCAGCGGCAGGCCGATACAGGCATGCACCTTGAGCTTATCTGTGTGGGCGGCTATCAGGCCATCGTAGGGATCCGGCAATTGGCTGTCTGCCGGAAAGCGCACCAGATCGCCGGCGCGGGCGATGGCCTCCAGTCTCGGGTGCTCTGTGATGTTGAAGCTGCGACCGAGTACATCGGCCCTGAGGCCGTCGATTGCCAGTGGGATAAAGCGATTGCCCTGAAATCGCAGCAGAGCGGCGGCATCACAATGGAGATTGTCCCGTACTGTCGCCAGCAGGCGACTGAATCTGTCGCTGTTTGGCAAACCTGAGGTGATATCCAGCGCGATACGGGTAAGATCGGAATGGCTGAGTGGCATAAGCTGACCTGAATAGAATCCCTGGGGTGAGTCTACCCCAGGGACAGCGGAATGTCATTTTGACATTATTTTTCAGTGCGAGTGGCTAGTGACTGGTAGCAATGGCCAAGCGTTTGGCCTTGACCGCCTGTCGCAACAATCCCAAGAGGAAGGCGCCCAGCAATAAACCGCCGACGGAGAAGATGATGTCACCAAACATCCGCATCCATACCAGGCGTTCTACCAGCGGGCTGTGGATCACCTCTGCCGAGCGGGCAAACCAGTAGCCATGATCCAGCACGGCGAAGAACTGCACTATGCCCACCGGCAGCAATGACAGGAACAACATGGCGGCCAGCCCCAGATTCAGGCTCCAGAATGCCCCCTTGAGCCACTTGTCTTCCCAGCGCAGTTTACCGGCAAGTCCCGACAGGCAGAACAACATCAGGCCTATCCCCAGCATGCCGTAGACTCCCATAAAGGCGCCGTGGGCGTGGGTGGCCGTGGTATTCAGCCCTTGAATGTAATAGAGGGCAATCGGTGGATTGATCAGGAAGCCCAGTACACCGGCGCCCACCAGATTCCAGAAAGCGGTGGCAACAAAGAACATGATGGCCCAGTGATAGCGTTGCATCCAGGGAGCGGCCCGGCGCAGGCGATAGCTTTCTACCGCTTCAAAACCGATAAGGGCCAGAGGCACCACTTCCAGCGCCGAGAAGATAGCGCCCCAGGCGATGACCGAAGTGGGTGTGCCGGTGAAATAGAGGTGATGCAGTGTGCCTATCAGGCCCCCGGTCAGGAAGATCAGGGTAGAGAAGAGTACCGCACTATTGGCACTGCGGGCACGGATCAGGCCAAGACGCACAAACATCAGGGCGATAACCGAGGTAGCAAAGGTTTCAAAGAAGCCTTCAACCCACAGATGTACTACCCACCAACGCCAGTATTCGGCGATGGCAAGGTTAGTGTGCTTGCCCATAAACAGCCCGGCACCATAGAAGAGGCCGATGGCAACACAGGAGGCATAGAGCACCCAGAGCACAGGTTTTAGCTCAGACTCCTGTTTCAGGGCGGGCAACATGGCGCGGCTCACCAGCGCCAGCCAGATCATCAATCCGGCCAACAGCAGCAGTTGCCACACCCGGCCGAGATCTATGTATTCATATCCCTGGTGACCGAAGAGGAAGTTGTTGTCCAGTGAGAAATATTGCTGTACCCCCAGCCATTCACCGGCCATGGAGCCCAGCACCACTACCAGCAGAGCGACCCACAATAGGTTGACACCGAAGCGTTGATATTTGGGCTCGTGGCCGGAAAGCGCCGGCGCGATATAGAGTCCGGTACCGAGCCAGGCCGTCGCTATCCAGAATACAGCCAGTTGAGTATGCCAGGTGCGGGTCACTGAATAGGGCAGGATCTCACTCAAGGGAAAACCGTAAAACTCCTGGCCTTCAACCGCATAGTGCGCCGTGACGCCACCTAGCAGTATCTGCAGCAGAAATAGGCCGATAGCGGTAATGAAATATTTACCTGTGGCCTTTTGTGACGGTGTGGGTTTGTGTCTGAACAGGGGATCTTTTGTGGCGGGAGCCGGCAGGGCTTCATGTTTGCCGGCTGCGTGATACCAAACCAGGGCACCGATACCGGCCAGCAGAGTCACTATGCTCAGAATCGACCAGACGATATTGTCTGAGGTCGGTGTGTTACCCAGTTGCGGATCGTAGGGCCAATTGTTGGTGTAGGTGTAATTGGCATCCGGGCGTTCGGTCACTGCGGCCCAAGCGCCCCAAAACAGGAAGGCATTGAGCTGTTGACGGCGCTCGGCAGATCCTATGGTATTGGTTTTCATCGCATAGGCTTCCCGTAGCTCATTCAACGCGGGATCGTCACCGAACAAAGATTGATAGTGCTGACTCACTTGCGCCATGGCGGCGATACGGGTGTCGGAAAGCATTACCCGTGTGTGACCTCTCTCGTCTGTAGTGACAGTGTTATGGCGCAAATCATCCCTTAAAGCTTGCTCCAATGCGGCCTGAGTACTCTTGTCCAGGCTATTGAAAGGTTTGTTGTATGTCTCCTTGGCGCGAATATCCAGCCAGGCTTCGGCCTCACGGTGTAGCCAGTCTGCAGTCCAATCCGGAGCCACATAAGCACCATGGCCCCAGACGGAGCCAAGTTGATGCCCGCCCATGGAGCGCCAAACCAACTGCCCTTGTTCTATATCCTTGCCGCTGAAAACCACTTGGCCCTGGCTGTCGCTATAGGTATCGGCAATCGGTGGTTTTTCCCGATAGATTTCACTGCCGATACTGAGAAGCACAGTGAAAGAAGCGACCAACACAAGTAACAGTGCGATCAGGGTGAATTTTTGTCTGCTCATTGGCATCCCTCTGACAAAGTCTATTTGATAGGTTTCCTTCCATAGAGCAGCTAACGTGCCAACTTTTATTCTTGTTTTTAATCAGTGTATTACTTATTTGTGTGCTTTTGATACTGTCATTTTGATTGTGTTTAATGTGTCCTTTTAACATTAATTGTTGTCATTGTGACACTGACTGTTTACCAGAAAGCTATAACTGATATCTTGACGAGAATTCTTGGATTTCAAATTCTTTAGTTAATTGAAAAAATAGGTTTTTTTTCATTAATTTGAGTTTATGTTTCTTTGGGTGCGCATTTGATGTTTTATGGGTAAATATTCTATTTTTTAATGGGTTACCTGGCTTCTTTTTCTGGTTTTTTTCGCTAAAAGCAAAAATAAGTCAACTGTTTCTACTGAAAAATAACCCTAATTAATGATATAATCCCGCCTGTAACCCACGTGTTTTCCGGAGTCTCGTTAGAGCCAGGTTTCTCTTTTATTAGCTTCCCCGCATTTTCAACTGGAGGGTCATTTGAACGCAGATATCATCAACAGCTTTTTCCTTGTCGGGGCCTTGCTTGTCGCAGTCAGCGTACTGCTCAGCCCAGTATCGTCGCGACTCGGTATTCCTATTTTGGTGGTATTTCTCGCTGTGGGTATCTTTGCCGGTGAAGATGGTCCCGGCGGCATAGTATTCAACGACTATTCAGTTGCTTATTTGGTTAGTAACCTGGCGCTGGCGGTTATTCTGCTTGATGGTGGCATGCGTACCCGGGTTGCCAGTTTCAGGGTGGCATTGTGGCCGGCCTTGTCCTTGGCCACTTTTGGGGTGGCGTTAACCACCACGCTGACAGGTTTGTTGGCTGCCTGGCTGTTCGATCTCAACTTACTTCAGGGCATGTTGGTGGGGGCTATTGTCGGCTCGACCGATGCTGCGGCGGTATTTAGCCTGCTGAAAGGCAAAAACGTGAATGAGCGTGTCGGTTCGACACTGGAAATTGAATCTGGCTGTAACGACCCCATGGCCGTGTTTTTGACCGTGACTCTGATTGCCATTCTTGGCAGCAGTGGCGATGAACTCTCGGGCAGCTATCTGGCACTGAGCTTTATCAAACAGTTTGGCCTTGGCGGGATCCTCGGTGTCGGCGGCGGTTGGCTACTGTGGCAGGTTATCAATCGCAATCAATTGCCCGAAGGCCTCTACTCCATTTTGGTGCTAAGTGGCGGACTGATGATCTTCGCCATCTCTAATGCCCTGGGAGGCAGTGGTATTCTGTCTATCTATCTGGTGGGACTGTTTCTCGGTAATAAGGCGACCCGTGGCAAACACTCGATTCTCAACGTGCTCGATGGTATGACTTGGCTCAGTCAGATAGGCATGTTCCTGGTACTGGGACTCTTGCTGACGCCATCGGATCTGAAAGATATCGCCTTACCGGGTTTGGCACTGGCCTTTGGGATGATCTTTCTGGCGCGGCCGATTGCGGTTTGGCTCAGTTTGCTACCGTTTCGCAGCTTCCATGATAGAGACAGATGGTTTATCTCCTGGGTTGGGCTGCGCGGCGCAGTACCCATTATTCTCGCGGTATTTCCCATGATGGCGGGGCTGCCACAGGCGCAGCTTTACTTCAACCTGGCCTTCTTCGTGGTGATGGTTTCCTTGCTGCTGCAGGGCAGTACCTTGTCCAAGGCGGCGCAACTGGCCAAGGTGGAGTTGCCCCCCAAACCGGCACCTATTTCCCGCGCCGGGGTGGAAATTTATCCCACCAGTGAATGGGAGATATTTGTCTATCGCCTCAGTGAAAACAAATGGTGTATCGGTGAACCTCTGAGGCGCCTTGCCATGCCGGCGGGAACCCGGATTGCCGCCGTATTTCGCAATAACGAACTGTTGCACCCTTCGGGGAGTACCAGGCTGATGGCCGATGATATTCTTTGTGTGCTGGGGCAAGAGGACGATTTGGAGCCTCTGAGTCAGCTGTTCAGTGAGGCGCCAGAAAAACGCGAGGCGCCCCGCTTCTTTGGTGACTTCTTTATTTCTGTGGATGTGATGCTGGCCGACATGGCACCAATTTACGGCATGCAGCTGGAACCCGAATATGAGCAGCTGCGGGTTGCCGACTTACTGCAGCAGCAACTTGGCAGTCACCCTGTGGTGGGGGATCAATTCCTCTGGCAAGGGCTGGACTGGATAGTCGCCGAGGTGCAGGAAGGGACAGTCAGCCGGGTTGGTTTGAGATTGCCCTCTGAAGACTGAAAAAAGCGAAGAACGAAGAAATGCCGACCTTGAGTCGGCATTTTTACGGCTACTTTCTCAATAGAGTGAGGGATCGCTCTCATTGGGGCGGGTCTTGAACCTGCGATGCAGCCACATGTACTGCGCCGGATTACGGCTGATCAACTGCTCGACAATGCCGTTACCGCGTTTGGCGTCTTCCACCTCATTTTCGCCGGGGAAGTTATCCAGCGGCGCCTGTATCTCTATGTTGTAACCCGTATCGTCGGCGTTACGCTCGACAAAGAAGGGCAGCACTTTGGCTTTACCCAGTTTGGCCAAGGTGGTGCCGCCGGTAATGGTGGCGGCATCGGGAACGGCGAATAAGGGGATAAAGACGGCACTGGAGCGGCCAAAGTCCTGATCTGCTGTATACCAGATGACATCAGGGTTACGCAGGCAACGCACCATCTGCCTGAGATCCCGCTTGGGAACCAGCGCTTTGTTTGAACGCAAACGGCCCTTTACCTGCAGGTATTCCATTACAGGGTTGTTATGGGGGCGGTACACACCAACCCCGGGCTGAAATTGGCCGAATATTCTTGCGCCCATCTCCAGCGGCAAGCAGTGAACCGCAAACAGAATAACCCCCTGACCGGCTGCCAGTGTCTGCTCTACATGCTCCTGACCCTTTATCTGCATGTGCTTTTGCACCTTGTCATTGTTCCACCACCAGGCATTGATGGTATCGAAAATCGCCTTGCCTGTTTCCTGGAAATTACGTCTTAGCAGCGTCTCTCGCTCGGCCTCACTCATTTGTGGAAAACACAGCTCAAGGTTACGCCTGGCGGTGTTGACCCGGCTTCCGGCCAGCTTCATTGCCAGAAGGCCAAAGGTGCTGCCAAGCTTCATTTGCCATTTAAGTGGCAGCAGGAGAGTCAGCCTGGCCAGGCCGACAGCAAACCACAGCAACCAGAATTTAGGATGATACAAGTGAGTGGAAAATTGCGCTTTCTCTACCAAAACGATAAACCCGTTTACTGGAAAAATTACCGCATATTCTAACCCAATTTATTGTGAAAATTAGGTACAATTAGGGTTTATTTGGCCCGAAGAAGACAAGTTCGTTATGAAGGTAACTCTGCCCCCATTTGAAAAAGCCAAGGTTCTGGTCATTGGTGATGTAATGCTTGACCGATACTGGGGTGGCTCAACCGGTCGCATTTCACCCGAGGCGCCTGTACCTGTGGTGCGAATCAATCAGATAGAGGATAGGCCCGGCGGTGCTGCCAACGTGGCACTAAATATCGCGGCGCTGGGCGGTTCGGTGCAACTGGCCGGTATTGTCGGTGCCGATGAGGCCGCAGCTGCCCTGCATATGGGCATCAGCACCTTAGGCGTGGAACCCAAGTGGCTGACAGTCGAAAACAAACCCACGATCACTAAGCTGCGAGTGCTGAGCTGCAATCAACAGCTTATCCGCTTGGATTTTGAAGAGACCTTTGCCCGGGAACAGAGCCAGGCGTTATTGGCGCAGAGCGAGGCCTTGCTGGATGATTGCAAGGTACTGGTATTGTCTGACTACGCTAAAGGGGCCATCGACCAACCTCAGGCCTTTATTGCCAAGGCCAGAGCCAAGGGGATCTGTGTCTTGGTGGATCCCAAGGGCAGTGATTTCGGTCGTTATGCCGGAGCCAGCCTGATCACCCCCAATATGAATGAGTTTGAGGCTGTAGTGGGCACTGTCAGCTCTGAGGCCGATCTGGTGGCCAAGGCGCAGGCCTTGATTAGTGAGCATCAACTGGGGGCGATTCTGGTGACTCGTTCGGAGAAGGGCATGACACTTATCACCAGTGAAGGAGATGAGTTGCATATCCCGACTATGGCCAGGGAAGTTTATGATGTGACCGGTGCCGGAGATACAGTGATCTCGGCGCTTGCCACAGCTTTGGCTGCAGGCAGCGACCTGCCGCAAGCTTGCGCCATTGCCAATAGCGCCGCCGGTGTGGTGGTTGGCAAGCTGGGGACTTCCACCGTCAGTCGTATTGAACTCATCGAGGCCCTGGCTCAGCATCAGGGAGAGTCGGGCTTTGGGGTGGTCAGCGAAGATCAACTGCTGTACGCCATTCAGCAAGCCAAGCTCAGAGGTGAGCGGGTGGTGATGACCAATGGTTGCTTTGACATACTCCATGCCGGGCACGTCAGTTACCTTAAAGAAGCCAGGGCCTTGGGTGATAGATTGATAGTAGCGGTTAATGACGACGCTTCGGTAAAACGGCTCAAGGGTGAAGGACGTCCGGTCAATAGTCTTGAGCGGCGAATGGCAGTACTGGCGGGGCTGGCTTCTGTCGATTGGGTGGTGCCTTTCAGCGAAGATACGCCGCAGCGGGTGATCGCCAGATTGTTGCCGGATCTCCTGGTCAAGGGGGGCGACTACCGGGTAGAAGAGATTGCCGGCGGTGAAGAAGTGATCGCTGCCGGTGGCAGTGTTAAGGTGCTGGGATTCGAAGATGGTATCTCCACCACTGCCATTATTCAGAATATTATGACCAAGTCCTGATGTTGATGGCGGCGTTGCTATCGGGAAGCTTGTTTTGGACCGATGTGGGTCCGAAACAGGCTTTGATATGTCCGCCATCTGAATTACCTCAGTGTTTGCAGCAACTCCCCGATAGGGTCAAGCAACAATTGCCTCTGTCTCAACAAGCTTTCTTCGATGCTTTGGGGAGGAGAGGTGCCATGTCTCTGCCTGTCGAAGATGACAGAATTGCCGGCATGGTTCTCTGGGCACCGCAATATATCCCTCAAAGTCAAAGTGCTATCTGGAATGGTCAAAATCATGAACTGCCGTTGCAGCATCAGCCGCAATTAACTCTCTGGCATGAGTTGGGGCATTTGGAAGTAAAGCGCCTGCAAGGAAATGTTCTGCCTGCCGAGTTGTCTGAACTGGACCATGAGTGGCTGGCTGATACTTATCTCGCTTGGCGTTGTGCTAAAGAATGGAACAGTCTGGAACTTGTTTGGCAACAATACCATCGTCGCAACCTGGCCGTCATTTCTGATATCGGCAATTTGTCACACTGGAGCCCCCTTTACCTGATACAAGTGTTAAGAAGATATGATCAAAAGAAAATCGCAGGATTTGCTGATTTTACAACATTTGTGCTCGATTTTTATCCGGTTATCAGTAGTTATTCTCAGGACGAAGTGGCGGAATTTTCCAGCTTACTGCAACATCTTTTTTCTCGAAATCGTCGGCAAGCCCTTCCAGGCTATATGTTTTGGCGTCGTGAGCAGTTGGGTAGAGTGTTGCAACCCACCTTGGAACAGCTGTTAGGAACCGAAAGCGCCAATTTTTTGTTGTTTAAAGAAGGCATGTTGCAATAATGTGAAAAATAAGCTCTTTTTTTAGTTTTCTTAGCTGAACCTTTGCTGAACAAAAGTGAAAAACACTGTTAACCTCCCTCTTTTCGGCAGTATTCTCTTTAGCCCTTTGATAAGCTCGTTTGCAATAAAAACAACAGGGATAAGAGGCAAACAAGAATGGCCAAGCGTTCAAAGGCTCAGACTGAGCTGACTATCAATCAGATTATGGACGAAGCTCTCAAACAGATCTTAACTATTGGCTTTGAGGCTATGTCTTATACAACACTTTCTGAAGCAACGGGGATTAGCCGCACGGGAATTAGTCATCATTTTCCGCGCAAAATTGATTTTTTAACAAGATTAGATGTGCGTATTGGCCGATTGTTTCTGGCCGCTCTGGATTTTTCCAGTGTTGAAGCGCTCGAACATTCCTGGATGCAGGCGCTGCAACAAGCAGAGCATAGGGCGGTATTGAGGCTTTTCTTTAGTCTTTGTGGATACAATAATCCAGAGATCACTCTGTTTCGTGCCGTAGCTATGGCCAGAGAAAACGCTCAGATAGAGCTGGGGGATAAGGGTGACCAGATGATCAACGATCTCCTGGGGCGCAGTGCTGTTATGTTATTGTCCGACCCGGGTATCTCTTACGCTGCTTAAAATCCCGATTAAGCGACTCCCATTCAAGCGATTCATAGAGATAATTGAGACAGCAGGCTTAGGCCTGCTGTTTTACTTGGACGCTCTGTATATTAAGGCCAGCTGTCGCTGCGAAAAGCAGCGCCGTACACAGCAACTCTTTATTATCAAAGGCAACTTATATCAGAGCTGGCGGGTATAGGCCTGGCAGATATTCTGCTCACCTGTCTGCTTGGCTCGTTTCAGTGCCACTTCTGCATTGCCGAGGAATTGCTCCAGACTCTGGCCCGGTAGATAGGCGGCTATACCTATGCTGATCCCTTCGGCCAAGCCATTTTCACTTAGGCTGGCCAGAGCCTTGACCGCATAGTGGTGCGCCTGGTTGGCATCGGTTTCCGGCAATATGATAATGAGTTTTCCCAACTGCCAGTGGGACATTTGATAGCTGTTGGGCAGATCCCTGAGTAGTTGCATCTCCACCTCGTGTTGGCGGTTTTCCAACTGGCCTATATCACTCATATGGCTGAGCATGCCCTCGGGGCTTATGTCCATCAGAAGCAGACTGGCCTGTAGTTTTTCATCTTCGGACATGGACTTGAAGTAGCGATCCAGATCTCTGAGATTCACCAGGATGGTACTGCGGTGCGGCACCAGATCGCCACTGGCTTCAACTTTATTTCTCGGGGTTGCCTGTTCCAGGGTGCATATCAGATACTCAATCTCGCCGTCTTGATCCAGATAGCCCTTGAGCGTGGCCTGCAGGCAACTGCCATGACGCTGGGTACAAAGGATCTGCCCCTGCCACTGGCCTTGCATACTCACCAATTGGCTTATTCTTTGCCATTGGTTGCCAAGATCGTTTTCCAGTAGAGCCGCCAGACTATGGCTGATATCGCCATTGAGCTGCATCAGCTTATCGAAGGCGTCGTTAACTTTGAGCAACTGCCCCGACGGCGTGGTCAAGGCGGTAGCAACATTGCTGCCGGTCAACAGCTTGCTGAGGAAGGCTTCCTGTTGGGCTTGTTTGAGTTCGCCGATATCCTCAAAGGTAATCAGTAGATAAGTCTGTCGGCTGGCATAGTAACGGCGGATATGCAGTCTGAGTTGGGCGTTGTCCAGAGACTCTAGTTGCACCTCGCCACGCCACTCTCCGATATCTGCAAGTTGCTGTTTTATTGATGCGTAGAGCTCATCCTCCAACTGCAGGATCCGCTGCAAACTGCGATCCGGCAGCTCATCTTGTTCGAGTTGCAGAATACGGGCAGCAGTGGCGTTGGCGCTGACGATACGGCCACTAGGGTTGACCAGTACACAACCCAGGTTGGAGCGGAACAGGCCACGGGCCAACTCGATGCTGTTTTGTCTGGCACGCTGTTCGAGGCGGAACATATGGGTCAGCAGAATAACCGCGGTCGCCAGAATGGTCAGTATGGCGGCACAAGCCAACAACATATTGCGCCATTGGAAAAAGCGCGAAGCGATATCGTGATTGCGGATATAGGAAAGCAGCAGATATTCACGCTTGGCATCATTGGGCGAGGCCAACTGCAATTTGAGGTAGACGAAGGTGGCGTCTTCACCGTGGAATTGGCCAAAGTTGCTTGCGGCCATCTTGCTCCATAGTGCCGGGTAGCTCTGTCTTATGCTGCTGCCCATGGTTTCCGGTAACCTTGCCAAGGGCTCCAGATCCGATGCTCCGGCATAGAGCAGGCCTTGATTGTCAAACAGCAATAGCGGCGAGGCATTGCTGGAGAAAGCCGGTTTTATCGCCTGCAGCATTTGCAACATGGAGTTGTAGGTGACCAGATAACCGCGCACAGTCTGATCTTGAGTTTCCAGTCGGGCGACTTGATATATGTAAGGTTCGAGACGCCCGCTAATCGGGGCAAACTCCAATGCCGAGGTATAAATATCCTGGCTTCCGAGGTTATGCTTGTTACCCAAGAGTGCCGGCGGCATAGACATGCCGCCGAAGGTATTACTGGTAGCGATACGAAACTTGCCATCGGCATCAAACAGGGCCAGATCCAGTAGCTCTGGGGTGCTACGCTTCAGGCTGTCCCAGCTCGTCAATAGACGCTGATATTCCTTGTGTCCCGGATTATCCAGGTACTGGCGTAGATACTCGGACTTGGCAAACATCTGGGTGCGAAACTGTTGGAAGGAGATTTTATCGGCCAGCAGGGCGCCGACGGTTTGCAGCTCGCTGTATCTTTGTACCGCCCATTCCTCCTGCAGACGTCGTTCGCCTAAGGTGATTAACACATTGGTAATAAGTATCACAGTGATCACCAGCATGCTCAGCTGACTGGCAACGGCCAGCAAGCGCTGCTGGGACCAGTGAATACCCTGAGCCGAGATAAGCAAAGGCGTGTCTTTGAGTCCGGTATTCTTTTTGAACATGGAACTGTGCTGGCTCCAGAGTGAAAAATTGCGCTCATGTTAACACGAAATAACCCGGCGGGCATCGACGGTGACTGAGTGCTCACCGAGCGGTTAACAATGGGGCCAAGCAAGGCGCAAATCAGTTATGTGACGGTTTTGACCGGGGTTATGGCATCATCGGCTGGATTCAGCGGTTAAATTATCCCAGCTGCCCGAGGATCCTGTGCTTGAATTGACAACCGGCGTCTTCCACTAGTTTGCGACAGGCGTCGATATCCACCCCTTCCAGGCCATCGAGTGCCGATACCTGCACCTGCTTGATGTAACGGGGCGCTTCGCGGATAAAGGCGTTGACCGCATCCCAGGACCCCGCCAGCCGTGGGCGACAGTGTTTAATATAGCCTGTCTCTGTGTCGGCATTGAGTGAGATCGACAGGGCATCGACGCACTCGGCCAGCTCAGGCAATATGTTGCGCCTGTGAAACAGGTTACCGAGGCCATCGGTATTGACTCTAACCTTACCACCGCGGTGTTTTATTTCGCGGGCCACTTCCAGCAAGGTGTCGAGATTGAGTGTCGGTTCACCGTAGCCGCAGAACACATATTCATCGAAACGGGTTACCTCGCCGAGTAGCGGAATGATATCGCTGCCGCGGGGGCGGACCTTGAGATCCAGCTGATACTCATGAATACTCTTGCTGCCGTTGTGCTTGGGGCAGAAGCGACATCTCAAGGTGCAGCGGCCGGTAATATTCAGATAGCGGCTGTTGCGTATGTCATAGACGAGTGTGGGTTGGCTTTGGGCTGTGCTGCTCATAACGACTCAATAGGGCATGCAGGATATATCTTTGAGTCTAACCAAGAATCCTTGTTGAAAATGCTAGCAGGATCAGAAAACCCCTACTTGGGGCCTGTATTGGTCGGCTTGATATGAATTTGTTGCCTGATAAGGGAAGGGAGCCTTTGGGCTCCCTTAAATAACTTACTCAGTGTTGCGATTCATTTAACTGGGCCTCAGCCTCTTTAGGACGCCACCACCAGTGGTACAGGGCCCGGCTCTTGTGGGTCAGATCATCGAGAATGATATAGAGCATGGGTACCAGGATTAGGGTCACCAAGGTGGAGAACAGAATACCGAACGCCAGAGAGGTGGCCATGGGGATCACTATCTGTGCCTGCAGGCTGCGCTCCATTATGATGGGCACCAGGCCGACGAAAGTGGTCAGCGAGGTGAGGATAATCGCCCGGAAACGATAACACCCCGAATCTATGGCCGCCTTGACCACTGACTGACCCTGCTCACGGGCGCGGTTGACGAAGTCTACCAAAATCAATGAATCATTCACTACCACCCCTGCCAGAGCAACTATGCCGCAGAGACTGAGAATGCTCATGGACAGCCCCAGAATAAAGTGGCCAAAAAGTGCGCCTATCATACCGAAGGGGATCACCGACATGATGATCAGCGGCTGGCTGTAGGACTTGAGCGGAATGGCCATCAAGGCATAGATGGTAAATATCGCGAAGAAGAAGCCTTGCAGCAAGCCGACCATAGCCGCCTGTTCATCCTGGCTGGCACCGTCGAGGCTGGCGGAAATATGGGAATATTTACGCTCGAGCTCAGGCATAAACTTCTCCTGGATCTCCTGCACCACCTTGGAGGGCTCCACTTTATCCTTGTTGGCGTTGGCGGTTACGGTAATCGCCCTGCGACCATCCACCCGGGTTATGGAAGAGTAAGATTCCCCCAGTTCGAGTTCGGCCACGGTAGAGAAGGGCACCGCCATGCCATTTGGCGTGCGGATCATCATGTTCTCCAGATGGCCTATGGTGCGGCGCTGTTCCAGCGGATAACGCACCATCACCTTGACCTCTTCCTTGTTGCGTAAAATTCGTTGCGCCTCATAACCATAGAAGCCATAACGCACCTGGCGTGCCAGATCCGATAACGTCAGCCCAAGCGCCTCGGCCTCGGGACGAATTTTGAGGCGAATTTCATGGCTGCCGGAGGAGAAATTATCGGCAATATCATAAACGCCTTCATAACTGGCAAGCTTCTGCTTCAGTTCTTTGGCGGCTGCTGACAATTGTTCCAGATCGGTGGAGGTAAAGCGAAAAGAGATATCGCCGCCGGCATCATTGGTGCTGGCATTGATATTGAGTTTCTTCACCGCCACCAAGTCCGGCAGCTGTTTGCGCCAGGCCTCGGCTATGGTCACGCCGTCCACTTCCCTGTCTTCACCCTTGGTCAGCTCGGCAAAGATAAATGCCGAGGTGCGGCTGCTCATATTGATAAAGCTGTGCTTCACCACAGGGTAGCCGATTTCGGATTCCATCTGCTGGTTCATGGTATAGAGGGCATTTTCAATTTTCTGCACCACATCCAGGGTGTTGAGCTCTGAACTGCCTTCATCCATTTCCAGATTGACCTGGATAAAGTCGGATGGAATATCCGGGAAGAACACCCAGCGCACCTTGCCACTGGTGACCATGGCGACCGACAGAATAAGCACACCGATAAAGCCCGCCACCAGGGTATATCTGTGGGGGATCATCCGCTCCATAAAGTTGCGGTAACTGTGGTGGATAAAATGCTGCACTTTTTCGTTGAAGGCGCGCTTGAAGCGGCCAAATGGTCCAGGGTTGGGATTGGGTTTGCTGGGCTTCATGTGCGCCAGGTGCGCCGGCAGAATGAACTTGGACTCTACCAGTGAAAAGGCCAGGCAGAGGATCACTATCATGCCGATGGATTTCCAGATGATCCCCATGGGACCGGGCACCATCAACATGGGGATAAAAGCGGCGATAGTGGTCAACACTCCGAAAGTGGCGGGCATGGCGACCTTCTTGGCGCCGCGGATCACATTGGTGATCGAGTGGCCGTGACGCTCGACCTCGGTATGGGCACTCTCGCCTATGACTATCGCATCATCCACCACTATCCCCAGCACCAAAATAAAGGCGAACAGGGTCAACATGTTGATAGACAAGCCAAAAGGTTCCATCGGCATCAGCGCCATGGCGCCGAGGAAGCACACAGGCAGCCCCAGCATAACCCAGAAGGCCAGTTTCAGATCCAGGAACAGTGCCAGGATAATGAACACCAACAAGGCACCCATAAACATGTTGGACAGCATCATGTTGAGGCGGCCCTTGAGATAGTGGGTTAGGTCACCCCAGTAGTCCAGTTTGGCACCACTGGGCAGAGTGGCCTGACGCTCGGCAATAAAACCTTTGACCTGATCGGCAATCGTCAAGGCGTTTTGATCGTCTATGCTGGTGATCTCTATGATGGCCGCTGGCATGCCGTCGAAGCGGGTGTACTCGAGCCGCTCCTCAAAGTCATCCTTGATCTCGGCCACCATGGGCAGCATTACCCGGCTACCATCGGCGCGGGTACTGACCACTATGTTGGCAAAGTCATCTCCCGTGTAGGCCTGGCCCTTGGTACGCAAAAGTATGTCACCGTCCTGAGCCCGAATTGAGCCACCGGGCAGATCTATCGAAGTGTTCTGCACTGCCTGCGCCACCTGAGTGAAGGTGAGGCCGTACTCTCTGAGCTTATCTTCCGAGACTTCGATACCGATTTCATAGTCGCGTACCCCGGTCACTTCGGCGCGGGTCACCGCTGGCAGGTTGGTGATCTCATCACGGATCTCCTTGGCCAGCTCTTTCATATCGTGCAGTGTCATGTCGCCATAGACAGACACCCAAATGACGTTGTTTTCTGGCTTGATCCTGAAAATATCCGGTTTTTCGATATTGGCCGGGAAGGTGGCGATGGCATCGACTCTGAGTTTGGCCTCATCCAGTACTTCTTTGGCATCATAGCCGTCTTCCACCTCTATGGTGACCGAGCCTACGCCTTCACTGGCAACCGAGGTGACTTTCTTGATGCCGCTGATGTCCTGAATCGCCTCTTCAATCTTGATGGTGATCCCTTCTTCAATCTCCTGCGGCGCCGCGCCGGGGTAGGCGACCGAGATCCGCAAATAGTTGAGTTCGAAGCTGGGAAACACCTCTTTATTGATCAGAAAGGCACTGAATATCCCGCCAATCAGCAAAACCCACATCAAGAGGTTGGCGGCGACATTGTTGCGGGTAAACCAGGCAATGATCCCTTTTTCTTGCTCCATCAGAGTTCACCCGCCGCAGCCAGGTGCTGCTCCTGAGTGTCACTATCTTCACTGTGGGAAGCGTCTTTGTCCTTGTCATTGGCGACACGAACCAATTGACCATTGGTCATATTGTTAAGGTTGGTCTTGGAAACCCGTTCGCCGTCTTTGAGGCTGTCCTTGATGTAGACATACTCAAGATCGGTACGCACCACGTTGACCTGACGCATCTCTATCTTGTTGTCCTTGTCTATTACGGCTACATGTTGATTACGCACCATATACCTTGGCAGTTTCACCAGACCATCCACTGTGCGGCCCTTGATCACGGCGTTGACAAAACTGCCGAATTTCAGTGGCAACTGGCCGCTCTGTTTCTGCTTTCGCAGATAAGGGTCCTGCACTTCGGCCACAAGATAGACCATGCGATTGTCCGGATCTATCACCCCTTCACTGCGTACTACCTTACCGGTCCAGGTCACGGTTTTTCCCGCTAAGGCGGCGCTCAGGGTCACCTGAGTATCAGGGTTATCTACTGATTCCAGATAGGCCAGATCTTTGTTGGTCAGTGGCAGGCGTACTTCGGCCACAGCCGTGTCGTAAAGTTCTCCCAGGTTACTGCCTATGGAAACGTACTGCCCCAAATCGACACTGCGGGCACGCACTATGGCATCGAAAGGGGCTCGGATAACGGTGCGTTCCAAGTTGCGTTTGGCTCTGGCAAGTGCCGCTTCGGCATACTTGACGTTGGCTTGCTCTTTCTTCAACTGAGGAACCCGCAAGCCAAGCTCGGGTGGCATGCCGTTGTCATAACCGCTGAATTCTATCTTGGCGACTTCGCCGCGGGCAATTTCTTCATCCAGTGCTGCCTTGGCCTGGGCCAGAGTCGCCTGGGCTTGCATCAGGTCAGCCTCATAATCAGAGGGTTCTATCGTTGCCAGTTCATCGCCCTGGTGCACCACACCACCGGCCACAAAGGCTGGGGCTATGCTGAGGATACGGCCCTGAACTTCGCTGACCAGCTGGGTCTTATTCTTGGGGGTCACAGTGCCGTAGGAGGGCAGGTTGAGTGACATTGTCTGCTGTTCGACCTGAGTCACATCGACCACAGGCAGCGGGATCTCTTCCGCTTTTTGTTCCGGCTCCTGCTTGGTCATCATCAGGAGTTCGGCGCCAATTATGGCGACCGCTATGATGAGCAGTGGTGCTATTCTTCGGAAAAATGTCTTCATAATCTTCTGCATATCCATGCTTGCGGCTTGATCTGAGCCTAAATTACCAGACAAGCAACGGCCAATAAATGTGTTTTTGTAAATAAAATGTGTCAAAAGCTGTTAGTGGCGAGAAGGCTGTGAGGCAGGTAACAAAAAAGGACCCTAGGGTCCTTTTTGGCGATAGCTTAAGCCGAAGCTTATGGTGTTCTTGCAAAAGACTTAGTCCATTTGCCGCGAACCATGCCTTGTACTCAGGTCTGTAAGTCTAAGCAGAGAACCCATGGGGCTTGTTCGCCCCTAGCTTATTTCTTCTTCTTTTTCTTGCCGTTCTTGGTGCTGGTATCCTTGGTTTTGACCTTTTTCTTGGTCGGCACCTTGGCTTCTTTGTGCTTGGGACGCAGCTCTTCGATGATCCGCCGTTTCAGCTTCTGCTCAATATAGCGCTCAATCTTGTTGAGGATCCGCATATCATGGGCTTCCACCAGAGAGATGGCTGTACCCTTGGCGCCGGCGCGGCCGGTACGGCCAATCCTGTGCACATAGGCGTCGGCAGAGCGGGGCATATCATAGTTGATCACATGGGTAATGCCTTCGATATCTATGCCGCGGGCAGCGACGTCAGTAGCCAGCAGTACCTTGACTTCCCCCTTGGTGAAACGCCCCAGCGCCTGGAAACGCTTTTTCTGCTCCATATCGCCGCGCATAAAGGCGGCGGGGATCCCGGCTTGCAGCAACAAACCTTCCAGGCTGCTGACCACTTCGCGGGTCTTGCAAAAGACGATGGCGCGCTTGGTTTCTTCCTGATTGAGCAGGTGGCACAAGAGAGCAAACTTGTGCTCTTTGTTGTCGGCCAGGTGGATCCATTGATGGATTTTGGCCTTTTCGCTGCGTGGCGGTTCGGCTTCCACCAATACAGGATCATTGAGCAGCTCGCCGGCAAAACGGCGCACGCCGCTGCCTTCCAGTGTGGCGGAGAACAGCATATTCTGCTTACGCCCCTGCGCTTCTATGGCTAGGGTCTGCACCACCTGAGAGAAGCCCATATCCAGCATGCGGTCGGCTTCATCTATGATAAGCAGTTCCACTTCGGTGGCTTCAAACTTACGCTTCTCCAAGTATTCGAGCAGACGGCCCGGAGTCGCTACCAGAATATCCAGATTACCGGCCAGGGCTTCTTCCTGCGGGGCGTATGGAACGCCGCCTGTGATGATGCCAATCTCCAGCCCAAGTCCGGTTGCCAGATGGCAGGCGTATCTGTGTACCTGACTGGCCAGCTCGCGGGTCGGAGTCAGCACCAGTACTCTGGCCTGGCCAGGACGACGGCGAGGGAAGTCAATCAGGTGTTGCAGTGCCGGCAGCAGGAAACTGGCGGTCTTACCTGTGCCGGTTGGGGCGTGGGCAAGAATATCCCGCTGCTCCAGCGCCAAAGGCAGAGCCAATTGTTGAATACTGGTCGGTGTCTTGTGGCCCATGGCTTTTAGCGAATCCAAAAGCCTATGGTCCAGATCAAAATCTTCAAATAGCATGGGAAGCATCTCAAACAATAATGCGCGGGAGTATACCTTGTCTGGGTTGCCGTGCACAGCTTGTGGTCTGGGAACTTGCGAATAAGTCCCTTTGCTGCAAGCAATGGTTTAGAGTTTCAGGTAAAAATCCCGAGTCAGTTGTACCATGGCCTCTGAATAACGGCCATCGGCTTCTCTGATATAGAGAGCTGAGTGGGCTTCCTGCGCGGCAACTGCTTCCCCTTTCTTGACATGCTCAAGCAGTAACAGCTGTCGGTTACAGGGCTTTTGAGGCGTGCTGCTGACACTGACCCGTGCGGCCAGTCGCAAACCTTGCTCAATTGCGGCGCGTTTAAATCTGTCCAAGCTCTGGATTGGCAGAATAAGACTCGCCTGTCCCTGTGGTTTTAACAACTGCTTTATCGCCAGACACAGCTCGTCAAAGCTCAGATGCTCCGTATGTCTCGCTGTGGCTCGTTTGGGGTCATCCGAGCGCGGGCCGGTTTCGAAATAGGGCGGGTTACAGAGAATATGGTCGAACAGCGTTGAGTCAGCCAAGGTATGCTCATGGCAATAGGCCTGAATTGAGCCTTGATACAGAGCGAGTCTGCTCGACCAGGGTGAAGCTTTGAAGTTGGTATTGCTGGCATGGGCTGCGCTGCAGTCGAGCTCAACCGCCAGTATTTCGGCCTCACTGCGCTGCGCCGCCATTAGACTCAGCAAGCCGCTGCCAGCCCCTATATCCAGTACTCGTTTGGCCCCGGTTAAGGGCGCCCAGGCGCCCAAGAGCACCCCATCAGTACTGACCGGCATACCGCAGCCGTGATCTTCGATATGAAATGCCTTGAAACTGAATGCCATTAACTGCCCAACCTCTCAAGCAAAATGCTTGGCGCTGATTTTATCCCGAAAGAGTCGTGATTCGCCAAGGCTTTGCCATAGCTTTGTTTCGCTGGAGTTCATACTTTGGCAGGGGATGCTGCTCACTTTAGGTTAGTGATGTCGGGCGCGTGTGAAAGGTCGTACCAGCAGGGAGGTTGGGCCGCCAGTAAATGTTTGCAAAATGCTATGTCTGTTGCCTCGTTTGGGGCAGGGTGTGACCTTGAACAACTTTTTTTCATCCTGAGATTTGCATCTGTTGTGTTTTTGGTCGGCTATCGGGGCGTGTTATTGCGTACTTTGGTTAGGTCTGGTATTAGTGTTTCCCCTTAATTCGCGGCATTCTGCGAATTAGATCAAGGTAAAACAGTTTTAGGATAAGCAAAGCAGCGAAAACCCCTGCCAATTGTTCATAAACTCGCCAAGAATGGGCCGAATTTACCACGGATGCCTGTAATAAAGGCTTTACACTCGAATAGGGCGAGCGCGGCGGCTGTTATTTCAGCTATAGCTAAAAATGTCGCAATCACTTAAGTTTATTAAAAAAACATAACAAGATGGGGCATACAGTGCACAAGACTCAATTGACACTTGGTGACACCCTGGGCCTGGGATTCATGACCTTTGCGTTTTTCCTCGGGGCGGGCAACCTGATTTTTCCTCCTTTTGCCGGACAACTGGCAGGCGATAATATGCCACTGGCCATGATTGGCTTTTTGATTACCGCAGTGGGGTTACCGCTGGCCGGTTTGATTGCTGTGGCCAAGGCGCAGGGCAAGGTGATGAAGCTGTTACCAGCTTTTGCCGCGACTGCTCTGGCGGTGGCAATTTATATCATTATTGGCCCAGCCTTCGCGGCGCCTCGTACTGGCCTGGTGGCCTATGAGATTGGTGCGCTGCCTTTTATTCAAGACCCTGCATCGGTAGTCAATATTTTGGGGCTGGAACTGAATAAGCCACAGCTATTCTATACTCTGGGATTTTTTGTGGTGACCATGCTGCTGGCACTGTTTCCCGGCAAACTGATGGATAGTATAGGTAAGGTGTTGACACCTGTGCTGATTCTGCTGTTGGTGGGTTTGGCTGTCTCGGTGATCTTGCTGCCCGGCAGTGAAGTACCGGCAGCCAGCGGCGACTATATCAAGCACCCGCTGACCAAAGGCATTATCGAAGGCTACAACACCATGGACACTCTGGCGTCTTTGATGTTCGGTATGCTGATTATCGATATTTTGCGTAACAAAGGGGTGTCTGAGCCAGGCTTGCAGACTCGCTATCTGGTACGCGCCGCCTTGGTAGCCGCTGCCGGTCTGGCATTTGTGTATGTGTCGCTGTTCTTTCTCGGGGCAACCGCCGGCGATATGGCCAAGGGCGCCGAAAGTGGTGGCCAGATCCTCACCAACTATGTAACTCATGAGTTCGGTGATATGGGTATTATCCTGCTGTCCACTGTGGTTACTTTGGCCTGTTTGACCACGGCTGTGGGGTTGGTGAGTGCCTGCTCCGACTTTTTCCAAGAGTTGATCCCGGGCGCCACTTATCGTTTTCTGGTGGTGCTGTTCAGCGTCATCTGTGCCGTGGTGGCCAACGTAGGCCTGACTCAACTGCTGGCTATCAGTATTCCTGTGCTGATGACCATCTACCCTGTGGCGATAGCTTTGGTGTTGGTGACCTTCCTGACACCGTATTTCCGCAATCCGAAGTTTGCCCACAGACTGGCACTGTCGGTGGCCCTGTTCTTCGGTATTTTTGATGCCCTAAAGGTGACTGTGGCTTCACTCAAGCCGCTGACTGAAGTTGCCGAACCCAATGGTTTGCTGTTGGCCTTTGTGTCCGGGGTGGAAAGCCTGGCTCCTGTGATGTCTACTTTGCCGCTTTACGAAGAGGGCATGGCTTGGCTACCGCCAACCCTGACAGTGATGATTATCTGTCTGTTTGTTAGCCCCAAAGCGGCGCAAACGGCCTGAGGAAGGTATTTTCTCACAGTTTGCATCTATGCTCTGCATTGGCTTATCGGCCTGATGTAACATAGTTTGCAGCAAATGACTTAAGTCCTTTCCTGAGTGACTGGAGTCCATTTCGAGACGGCGTTATCCTTGATGACGCCGTTTTTTATTGGAGTATTGTTTGTGGCCGCGACTTCTTCATCCGCTTATGTCCAGGATCCCTTGATTGAAGGTTTTCTCGATGACATCTGGTCCAGTAAGGGCCTGAGCGACAACACCCTGGCGGCCTATAGCAATGACCTGCGCCATTTTGATCAGTACCTGCAGGGAAGAGGGCTGACGCTCAGCGCTGCCGGGCGTGAAGTGGTGCAGGATTATCTCGGTTTTCGATTCGATAAAGGGGGAGCCGAGAGTAGCAGCGCCAGGTTAAAGAGTAGCTTGCGACGCTTTTACGGCTTTTTGCTGCGTCGGCAACTGATAACGGAAGATCCCATGGCGCGTATCGCCTCCACCAAGCTCAAGCGCAAACTGCCCGGCAGTCTCAGCGAGGCCGAGGTGGATGCCCTGCTGGCAGAGCCCATACGGGAAGATCCGGTCGAAGCCAGAGATAAGGCGATGCTGGAGCTGTTATACGCCACCGGGCTCAGGGTCAGTGAATTGGTGGGATTGACGCTGGAGCAGATGAGTCTGCGTCAGGGGCTGGTACGGATCACGGGTAAAGGAGGCAAGGAGCGCTTGGTGCCCATGGGCGAGGTGGCCGTCAGCGAAATCGAGTCTTTCCTCAAGCTGGCGCGCGCCGAGCTGCTCGGCGGTAAACAGAGTGATGTGGTGTTTCCCTCCAAACGCGCCCAGATGATGACCCGCCAGACTTTCTGGCACAGGATCAAGCTCTATGCATTGCGAGCCGGTATCAGCACAGAGCTGTCGCCCCATACCCTGAGACACGCCTTTGCCACCCATTTGCTCAACCATGGCGCCGACTTGCGGGTAGTGCAGTTGCTGCTGGGGCACAGCTCCTTGTCCACCACCCAAATCTATACCCATGTGGCCAATGCCAGGTTGCAGTCGCTGCATCAACAGCATCATCCAAGAGGTTGAACAGGTTCCCCCCTATCAGCAAGCTATTCACTCACTTGGCTTTAACGCTAATGCCTGGGAAGGCTTTGATGGGAGCAAGCTCTTGTATAAGATGGTATTAGTTGCTTTAACTGACAACAGCCTGTAACTTTTCAGCCTCTGGCCCGGTCTGATGAAAGACGATAAAACCCAATCAGGCCCAAATAAGATAGGATTTCCAATGAAGTTAACCCGTGCATTTTCCCTGTGTCTGGCGCTGGCGGTTACACCTTTTGTCGGTGTCGCCTCAGCGGCTTCCGAGCCGGATGATCAACTGAAGCAAAAGCTCAGTGACACCTTGGGTATTGAAGTGATCTCTATGGCAGATTCACCCATTCCAGGTTTGTATCAGGCAATCACCAACCGTGGCGTACTCTATATCAGCAAAGATGGTTCCAAGCTGCTGCATGGCAATGTTTATGATATGAATCAAGGGATGAAAAACCTCACCGAGGCGGCGCTTGCTGGCCCAAGGCTCGAGATGCTTAAGCCATTTGAAGATAAGATGCTGGTTTACAAGGCCAAGAACGAAAAACATGTGGTGACTGTCTTTACCGATATCACCTGTGGTTATTGCCGTAAGCTGCATAACCAGATGCAGGAATACAATGATTTGGGGATAACAGTGCGCTATCTGGCTTATCCCCGCCAGGGCGTACCTTCACCCAACGCCCAGGAGATGGAAGCGGTTTGGTGTGCCAAGGATCCTCACAAGGCCATGGATGATGCCAAGGCTGGCAAGAGTATCAAAATGGCTAAGTGCGATGCCAATATTCCTGGGCAGTATCAACTGGGGATGAGTTTCGGCATCAATGGTACTCCGGCGGTTATCCTCGAAGATGGCAGCCTGATCCCGGGTTATCAGCCACCGAAAGAGTTGTTGTATAATCTTGAGCGTGCTCAGCAGTAATCGAAAAATCCCATTCAAAAAGGCGAGCAACCCACTCGCCTTTTTGTTATCTTGCCCGGCAAAGCCATTTTCAAGAATAGCCCACAGTGATCCACAAAATCGTCCGTCGTCCCAGGGTGGACGACAGCCATTTACCCGCTAATCTGCATCCGCTGTTAAAACAGATTTACGCCTGTCGCGGCGTTCAGGCTCCCGAGTGCGAGTTGGTGCTCAAACGTCTGCTCAGGCCGGATACCATGCTGGGCTTGCAGCAAGGGGCCGAGCTGGTGGCCGATGCCATCGCGGCCAATCGCCGTATTCTGATCATGGGTGATTTCGATGCCGATGGCGCCACCTCCACCAGTGTGTGTCTGTTGGCGCTCAGAATGATGGGAATGGAAAACTGTGATTATCTGATCCCCAATCGTTTCGATTATGGCTATGGTCTCAGCCCTGAAATAGTGGCGGTGGCGCACGGCAAGGGCGCCGAGCTACTGATCACTGTCGATAACGGTATCTCCTCCATCGAAGGCGTCAGGGCCGCCAAGGCGCTGGGGATGACGGTTGTCATCACAGATCACCATTTGCCGGGCAATGAATTGCCCGAGGCAGATGCCATTATTAACCCCAACCAACCCGGTTGCAGCTTCGCTTCCAAGTCGATTGCCGGGGTCGGGGTGGCTTTCTATCTGATGTTGGCACTGCGGGCCGAGCTGAGAAAACGTCACTGGTTTGTTAATCATGCCTTGGCCGAGCCCAACTTGAGCGTATTGCTGGACTTGGTGGCCCTGGGCACAGTGGCCGATGTAGTGTCGCTCGATGCCAACAACCGTATTTTGGTGGATGCCGGTATCAAACGGGTGCGAAACGGCGCCTGTCGTCCGGGGATCACCGCCTTGCTGGAGGTGGCCCGCCGCAATCCGGCGCGTTTGGTGGCCGCCGATTTCGGCTTTGCGGTTGGCCCCAGACTCAACGCCGCCGGAAGGCTGGATGAGATGGCACTCGGGGTCGAAACCCTCTTGTGTGATGACATGCTCAAGGCAAGAAGGATGGCGGCCGAGCTCGATGGCCTCAATGCCGAGCGCCGCGAGCTGGAAACCGGCATGCAGCAAGAAGCGATGAAGAGCCTGGAGGCGCTGCAGCTCAAAGAGAGTGAACAGCCCTGGGGCATAGCCCTGTATCAGCCGGACTGGCATCAGGGGGTGATAGGTATTCTGGCTTCCCGGATTAAAGACAGGTTTCACCGCCCGGTAATCGCCTTTGCCGAAGCCAGCGACACTGAAATCAAGGGCTCAGCCCGCTCCATCAAGGGGCTGCATATGCGCGATCTGCTGGAGCTTATCAATGCCCGTCATCCCGGAATGATCCTCAAGTTCGGTGGTCATGCCATGGCCGCCGGGCTCTCTTTGCGTAAGGATGCCTTTGAGCAGTTTGCCGCGGCCTTTGACACCTGTGTCCGTGAGCTGCTGACCCTGGAAGATCTCAATGGCGAGCTGTTCTCCGACGGTGAATTGCCGCTTGAATGCTTTACCCTGGATACGGCGCAACTGCTCAGAGATGCCGGTCCCTGGGGCCAGGCCTTCCCCGAGCCGCTATTTGATGGCCATTTCAGAATTCTGCAGCAGAGACTGGTGGCAGAGAAACACCTTAAACTGGTGCTGGAGACTGAGTGCGGCCGGATCATGGCCGATGCAATCGCCTTCAATGTGGATCTCAAGACCTGGCCCGATGCCAGCATCAATCATGTGCGCCTGCTGTATAAGCTGGATGTGAACGAGTTTCGCGGCAACAGTAACCTGCAGTTGCTGGTTGAGCAGCTGGAGCCCCTGTAAAACAAGCAGTAAAACAAGCAGTAAAACAAGCAGTAAAACAAGCAGTAAAACAAGCAGTAAAACAAGCAGTAAAACAAGCAGTAAAACAAGCAGTAAAACAGGCAGTAAAACAGGCAGTAAAACCAAGTGCAAACCGGGGTCTATTTAAGATAGAGACAGGCTGAGTAACGGCTCATATGTCGCAGGAGAGCAAGATGAATAATCTGTTTGCCAACATACCCAAGCAGCTCGATGCCGAGCAGTTTGACGCGCTTTTGGCTACGCCGGATCTTAAAATTGAGCGCATTCTGTCCCACGGTCAGGTAACGCCCGAAGGGCAATGGTACGATCAAGCGCAGCATGAATGGGTATTGCTGCTGCAGGGCGCCGCCCGGCTGCAATATGAAGATGGTTCAGAAGTGAGCCTGAACCCGGGGGACTGGCTCAATATCCCCGCTCATGTACGCCACAGAGTCAGCTGGACCGCCGAGGATCAAACCAGCGTCTGGTTGGCCATTTTTTACTCCTGAACCGACGGTTCTTGCTCTGCTCTTGCCCTGCAATCCGCTCAATTTTCCACAAAAAAGCCGCCAGCAGGCGGCTTTTGGCATTCAAGCTTAGGGCTTACTTGATGGTTTTAACCCCTTCTGGGGTGCCCACCAGTAGCACATCGGCGCCACGGTTGGCGAATAGACCATTGGTCACTACGCCCACTATGGCATTGATCTGCACTTCCAGCTCTTTGGGATTCAGTATCTTCAGGTTATAGACATCCAGAATGACGTTGCCGTTATCTGTTACCACACCCTCACGATAGACAGGATCGCCACCCAGTTTCACCAGCTCACGGGCCACATAGGAGCGGGCCATGGGGATCACTTCTACCGGCAGCGGGAAGTTGCCCAGCACATCGACTTGCTTGGTGTTATCGACGATACAGATAAACTTGTCGGCCACGGCCGCAACTATCTTTTCCCGGGTCAGCGCGGCGCCGCCCCCCTTGATCATGTCCATGTGGCCGTTGATTTCATCGGCGCCATCGACATACACAGACAGCTTGTCTACCGAATTGAGATCAAATACAGGGATCCCCAACTGTTTGAGCTTGGCGGTGGAGGCTTCAGAGCTGGAAACCGCGCCTTCAATTTCGGCCTTTATCGTGGCCAGAGCATCGATAAAGTGGTTGACGGTAGAGCCGGTGCCCACGCCAACTATGCTGTCTTTCTCGACATATTCCAGCGCCGCCCAACCGGCCGCCTTCTTCATTTCATCTTGGGTCATAATGCCATCCTGTTGATTCTGACAAATTCACTTGAACTTGCCCTAGTATACTCCGAGTTGCAGTGAAAAGTGCCGCTCAATCTTGTCCTGAAGAATAGTTCTTGAAGAACAACATAGGTTAAGCATTTTTTACTGCGCCCGCCTGCGCCCATGCGCTACCATAGCCGGTGGGGGAACGGCCAGGCTGATGTGGCAGTACTGCGCTGGAAAAGTGCACTGGTGCCGCTTGAATATGTCGCATACCGATCCTATTTAGAGCGCAAAATTGACCTGGTTTAAGGAGATTTAAATGGCTGGAGCGAGTCTACTGACTCTGTTGGATGATATTGCCACCATCCTGGATGATGTGGCGGTAATGAGTAAGGTTGCTGCCAAGAAAACTGCCGGGGTGTTGGGAGACGATCTGGCGCTCAATGCGCAGCAGGTAACAGGGATCAGCGCCGATCGGGAGCTGCCTGTGGTATGGGCCGTTGCCAAGGGCTCTTTTCGCAACAAGCTTATTTTGGTGCCGGCAGCCCTGCTGATCAGTGCCTTTATACCCTGGGCCGTTACACCGCTATTGATGTTCGGTGGTTTGTTTCTCTGTTTTGAAGGCTTTGAAAAACTCTGGCACAAGGCCAGCCATAGCAAGGCTTCTGCCGAAGCAGACGATGAAGCCGCCGTCGAAGCTGCCATGAAAGAGGTCGAGGATATTCGCGCCTGGGAGGCACAGAAAGTCAAAGGGGCGATACGTACCGACTTTGTGTTATCGGCGGAAATCATCGCCATCACCTTAGGGATTGTGGCGGAAAAAGCCTTTATGACCCAGTTGGCCACTCTGTCTATCATTGCCGTGGTCATGACTATCGGGGTCTATGGCTTGGTGGCCGGTATCGTTAAGCTGGATGACGCCGGGCTGTATCTTTCAAGGCGCAGAGGCGAGGGTTTTTCGGCTCACAACCTCAGGCGTATTGGGCTTATGCTGGTCAGCGCCGCGCCCAAGCTGATGAAGCTGCTCACCATAGTAGGTACCGCCGCCATGTTTATGGTGGGGGGCGGTATTCTCACTCATGGCCTGCATTGGGTCAGTGAGCAGATAACCCATGTTGCCAACTGGGTAGGCTCTCTGGCTGTGGCCGGCCCTGTGCTGGCAGCGCTGACACCTACCTTGCTCAACGCCCTGTTCGGCATTTTGGCCGGTGCCATCGCCGTGGCCTTGATGAGTCTGCTGGCGCGTCTAAGAGGCAAGGGCGAAAGCCACTAAACAAGCCAAACTATAGATTCCGGAATTGTAATAAAAAACGCGGCTCAAGAGCCGCGTTTTTTGTGTTTGGTGCGGCTCAGTTAATCACGCCACAGGCCATGCGGGCGCCACCGCCGCCCAGTGGTGACGGGTGATCTGAATGGTTATCGCCTCCCATGTGGATCATCAGCGCTTTGCCCTTGACGTCGGCCAGTTTCAACCTTGGTGCCAACACAGGTGTGGAAGCCATGCCATCAGCATCGACATAGAGCGGTGGCAGATCACCCTTGTGATTGTCATCTGTCCAGGGGTAACCATGCTTGCCGCTGCCATCAGGGTCGAAGTGACCTCCGGCCGCGCCGCCCAATACCGTCTTACCGTCTTTGCTGCTGGTGTCACAACTGCCATTTTGATGCACATGGAAGCCGTGAACGCCGGGCGTGAGTTGCTTAAGATTGGGGGTTAACACCAGGCCGTAGGCAGAATCGCTGAGACTGATGCTGCCTATGGGGCTTGGGCCATCTGCCGACAGTAATGAGATGCTGACCTCTTCGGCGGCCAGTTGTGATGCGGCAAACACCAGTGACAAACAACCCGGGATCAGGATGGACTTTTTCATCGCTTGTTCTCTCCTTTGAGTGGAATTCCAAAAACGACAAGGCCGACTCGGCGGCACGATCATCAGCTGTATATATGGCTTTCAGCATAGAAGTCGTTTGGACAGAGTGCCAACAGGGCGGACGTTATTAACCGGCCCTGACATTCAAGCCAACGCCTTAGGAGGATTCGCCAATTCACCAAGCTATTTCAGCAGCAATAACCGCCTAGAACTAGGTCTCAGTGTTGCTCCAGCTTGGCCTGCCACAGGGCGCTTTGCTCCATGGGGCTCAGTGAACGGCGGGCGCAGTAAAGGCTGATACCGCAGCAAAGCGGCACTATCAGGAGATCCGAGGCATGAAAGCGCAGTAACAACCAGAGTGCCAGGCTATAAAGCAGTAGCGTAATCAGCGGAACCGGCAGCAAAAGCTGCCACTCGAAACACTTCCCCAGCCATCTGGCACCCAGGCCCACAGCCACCGCCGGCAGCATATACAGCCAAACCAGAGTGCTGTTGCTGCTGGCCATAAATAGAAACAGCCATACAGCAAGAATGGCGCCCAGCAAGGCGCCGAGCATTGCCTTGGGCCGTGACTGTTGCCGGCGCATATTTTGATAGGTTTCCCGCTGCATCTGCTGCTTAACCTTGGCCCGCTGGGCACTGTCTGGTCTATCAAGGCTGCGATACTGGCGTGCCATACTTGCTTACTCCGCGACATCTCTGGCTGACTTTATACCACTTTTTTGGGTCAAGATTCAGCCGTCAGAGTGTTGAAGCTATGCAGCTTGTCTGGAGTAACGATAAAGGGCAGCGGGATATCCCAGGGGGCGAGGGGCAGGGAGTCCACTAGCTGCAGGGTATGGGCAAAGCCGACTGCCAGCAATGGCACAGTTCGGTCGCCTTGCTGCGCCGCGGCCAGTGTTCTGTCGTAGAAGCCGCCGCCCATGCCCATACGGTTGCCCTGGGCGTCGAAGGCCACTAATGGCGTGAGGATGAGATCCAGTTCAGCCAAAGGCACCAGACTGCGGATATCCAGCCTGGGCTCGGGGATACCAAAGCGGTTTGCGTGCAGTTGACTGGCGAGTTGATAGCGCAGAAACAGTAAACGCCCCGGGGCAAAGGGATGAATGATTGGCAGACAGGTGGTTATTCCCCGTTGCCATAGCGCTTCGATAAGGGGAGCTGTGTCCAGCTCGCCGTCACAGCTAAAGTAGAGGGCGACTGTCTTGATGGCTCTGCCCTGGGCGCTCAGTTCATCGAGCAGCGTCAGAAACTGCTCACAACCCTTGAGGGCGGCAACATGCTGCTCGGCTTCGGGAATGGCCCTGCGGGCATGGCGAATGGCTTGCCTGAGCGTCTTGCAACGCGCATCACGGGTTTGGCTGCTTGAGTCTGTGTGGGTCATAAAGAGGATGCTCCCCAGAATGTCGATGCCGGTGTAGCCCTTGAACCGTAGGTTCAAGGCGGGTAAATGATTACCTCCTAAGGCTTCTCGGTTCGCGCCGAGCATGCACAATGTCAGTAAAACATTCACCCTGAGATTAAAAATATCGGCACAGGGACATTACCAGCTGTCGCACACCCCAGGGAGCAAATTCTGGGTCGAACCTGTGAGGGTTCGTGCTATTTCAGTTTAATCCTCTCTTGCGCTTCGCTCAACCAATGCGTGCTCAAGAGTGGATTGCAGCAAACGGATTCTGTCATCCATTTGGCTCATATAATCTTGATTTTTCCGCTGCTCTTCATAGAGCTCATAGCCTATGTTGAGTGCGGCCATCAAAGCCATTTCCTCACGGCTGATGGCGTTGGTGCGGGCCTTTATCTTGCCCAGTTGCAGCTCCAATTTCTGCGCCACCGCTTGCAGTGCCTGTTCCTGACCCGGGGGACAGGCGATGGAGTAGGTGCGCCCCAACAGGGTGATATCTATGGCACTGTTACTCATCTTCCGCACGGGATCCTTTTCTTTGGCTCTGTGGCGGAATATATCTAGCTCAGCGTTAAAGTGCAAGACAAGCGCCACTTTGTTGCGTCGGCTGCTGGTTCTATGAGCTTCCCTGGCGCAAAATCCCGGCAGTAGCTAAACGGCGAAGCCTGGATGCATTGCAAATGCACGACCTGGCTCGCAGCTTGGGTAAGATTCGAGTCTTGGTCGCCACCCCTAACTCTGCTAGCATGACGGGGGTAAATTCAATACTTGGACAGCTTTATGGCAACCCCACCCTCATTACGTATCGAAAGCCTGCGCAGTGCGCTCGACAACGCCGACATAGGTCAGCATCCGGTTGAAGTGCATGGCGCTTTGGTGGGCCTGATTTGTGGCGGCGTGCCACAGCAGGAGCAGGCCTGGTATCAGCCACTGCTCGAGCTGATGAACGACGGCCAGCGCCTGCCCGACGAACTGACACAACTGATAACCGAACTTTTTGGCGATACCGTCAATCGACTGCAGGATCCAGACTTTGGCTTCACCCTGCTGCTGCCGGAAGAGGAAGAACCTCTGACAGTGCGGGTCGAAGCGCTCTCGCTCTGGACCCAGAGCTTCCTCACCGGCATCGCCATTATTCAACCGGGTTTGAATCAGGCATCGGAAGATGTTCGTGAAGTGATCAAAGATCTGGCGGAAATTGCCCAGGTAGAGTTCGATGTTGCCGACGATGACGAATCTGAAAGTGCATATCTCGAGCTGCTGGAGTTTGTTCGCATGGCCGCCATTCTCTGCTATTCAGAGTTCGGCCCAGAGTTGCCTGATCTCGACGCCGAAACACAAGACAATAATACGCTGCATTGACAGGGCGCCCGTTCGCCCGGTCATTTTCTGTGACGGCGCCCATTGAGCGTGCCTGAGTAGAGGAAAGATGAACCCGCAAGTTGACGCCCAAGCTGTGAGTCAGGAATGCACTGAGCTGGATATCGCCATTGTCGGCGGCGCCATGGCCGGTGCCACCTTGGCATTGGGGCTGGCCGACCTGGCCAGGAAACTCTCCCGTCCGCTGAAAATAGCCGTTATCGAGGCCTTCGATCCCGCCAGGCAACATCCTGGTTTCGATGCCCGCTCCATCGCCATAGCCAATGGCTCAGTGTTTGAACTCAAGCGCCTCGGTATCTGGCCTTTGCTTGCAGACCTAGGCACGGCGATAACCGATATTCATGTCTCAGATCGCGGCCATTTCGGCATGACAGAACTCAACTCCGAGCAGTTTGCGCTGGACTCCCTCGGCCAGGTGGTGGAACTCGAGCGGGTCGGCCAGCGGCTGTTTGGCGCCATCGGCAAGAGTGATATCCAGCTATATTGCCCGGCGCGTCTCGAGAAGCTGCAAACCTCGGCTGCGGGCCATAGTTTAACGCTCAGTAATGGTCAGCGGCTTTCCTGCCGCTTATTGCTGGCGGCAGATGGGGTTAACTCCTCGGTGCGTGCCCAGCAGCAACAGGCGTTGCAGCAGTTTGAGTTTGGCCAGAGCGCGGTTATCGCCAATGTTGCTACCGACAAGCCCCATAATGGCATGGCCTGGGAGCGCTTCACCGAGCACGGCCCGCTGGCTTTGCTGCCTATGAGTGACAGCGACGGCCAGGCCCGGCTCTCTCTGGTGTGGGCCTTGCCCCATGAAGAGGCCGAGCGGGTGCAAGCTTTGCCGCAGGCCGAGTTTTTGCAGCAGCTGCAACAGGCCTTCGGTTATCGGGCCGGGCGTTTTGTGGCCGTGGGGGAGCGTCACCGTTACCCACTGAGTCTCTCTTACATGCCAAGACCCATCTATCACCGCACGCTTTATTTGGGCAATGCCGCCCAGACTCTGCACCCGATAGCCGGGCAGGGCTTTAATCTGGGGCTCAGGGATCTGGTCACTGTACTGGAAACGCTGGAGCCGGTATTGGCCAAAGGCACTGACCCAGGCGCAGCCCAGGTGCTGCATGCCTATCATGCCGCCCGTGAGCAGGACAGACGCCAGACCATCAACAATATTGAGTTTCTGGTGCGCGGTTTTTCCAACAACTACTGGCCGCTGGTGGCCGGACGTAATTTGGGACTCAGGATCCTCTCCTGGTGTCCACCTCTCAAGACCCCGGTGGCCCACAGAGCCATGGGGTGGCACAGGCAATCGGCTGCTTGTTTTTTTTCCAGGAGTCAGTGACGATGAATTTCCAAAGCTATGATGTGGCCGTGGTGGGCGGCGGTATGGTGGGACTGGCAACGGCCTGCGGTTTGGAGCAGGCCGGGCTCAAGGTGGTGGTGATAGATGCCGCCGGTGCCGCGCCGGTCGAGGGCGCGCCGCGCCTGAGGGTCAGTGCCATCAATAAGGCCAGCCAGGCGCTGCTCGAACACTTGGGGGCCTGGGCCTATCTGGATAAGTCCCGCCTCGGGCCATACAGTAAGATGGATGTCTGGGAAAAAGACGGCATGGGGCGCATTCAGTTTGATGCCCAGAGCCAGTGTGAGACTTCCCTTGGCACCATAATCGAAAACGATGCCATTCACTATGCCCTGGCCCAACGGGCCGCAGAGCTGGAACAGCTGACACTGCTGGAACACACCCGGCTCGAACGTATCGCCTTTGGTGAGCGTGAAGCCTGGCTGACGCTGGATAACGGCGATAACCTCAGTGCCGCCCTGGTGGTGGCTGCCGATGGCGCCAACTCCTGGGTTCGTCAGCAGTGCCAGATCCCACTGACTTTTTGGGATTACGGCCATCACGCCATAGTCGCCAGCATTCGCACTCAGTTGCCCCATGGTGACTGTGCCCGTCAGGTGTTCAGTGCCGATGGCCCGCTGGCGTTTCTGCCGCTTTATGAGAGCGACCTCTGCTCCATCGTCTGGTCGGTGCCGCCGCAAAAGGCCGAAGCCTTGCAGGCGCTGGATGATGAGGCCTTCTCCCGGGCGCTGACCGCCGCCTTCGATGGCCGCCTGGGCCTGTGTCAGCTGGAGAGTGAACGCCGGAGTGTTCCGCTGCGGATGCGTTATGCGCGCCATTTCGCCCGCCATCGTTTGTTGTTGGCCGGCGATGCGGCGCACACCATACATCCGTTGGCGGGGCAGGGGGTTAACCTGGGATTCCTCGATGCCGGCGCCATAGTGGAAACCGTGGCGGCATTGCACGGTGAAGGCAAGGATATCGGCGCTTATGACGAGCTGCGCGCCCTTGAGCGCTGGCGCAAGGCCGAGGCGATGGAGATGATAGCCGCCATGGAGGGGTTCAAGCGGTTGTTTGCCGGCAGTAATCCTTTGAAGAAGGCGATTCGCGATCTCGGTCTCAACCTGGTGGACAATGTCGCTGGGCTGAAAACTGTGTTCATGCAACAGGCCATGGGACACAAATTCAAGCTGCCGCGTCTGTGCCGTCCTGAATAATCTTCATCCCCGGTTAGCCGTATGTGAAGGAAAACGCCCAAAAACAGTCGCCTTTGGGCGTTTTTTATACATACGCTGTGATTTACTGTAAAAAAATTACAGGCAAACCATGAGAAAAATTAATCCATAATAGTTCGGATTAGAAAAATCACTTGTATACAAATTTGTGACGCAGGGTATAATTTCGCTGCATTTTAACTCAGTGTTGCCCCTGGGTGACACTGTAAAGCCCCGACTAGAAGGGATAACAATGGCTAATAAAACTGTACTCTTTAACAAGCACTTGGAAGCCAATGCCAAGATGGTTGATTTTCATGGTTGGGAGATGCCACTCAACTATGGTTCGCAGATAGAAGAACATCACGCAGTGCGTCAGGACGCCGGTATGTTCGACGTCTCCCATATGACGGTTGTTGATGTCAGCGGCAGCGACGCCAAAGCCTTCCTGCGTAAACTGCTGGCCAACGATATCGCCAAACTCAAGGTTTCCGGCAAGGCGCTGTACAGCGGCATGCTGAACCATGAAGCCGGGGTGATTGACGATCTGATCACTTATTATCTCGATGACACCCATTACCGGGTTGTCGTCAACTCAGCCACCCGCGACAAAGATCTCGCCTGGATTGCCGAGCAGTCCAAGCCCTATGATGTCACAGTGACAGAGCGTCCTGAGCTGGCGATGATTGCCGTGCAGGGCCCTAACGCCAAGGCCAAAGCCGCCACTGTGTTCACTGCCGAGCAAAACGCGGCCGTTGAAGGCATGAAGCCTTTCTTCGGTGTGCAGGCGGGCAACCTGTTTGTGGCTACCACAGGTTACACAGGTGAAGAAGGTTACGAAATTACCGTGCCAGCCGAAGAAGCCGAAGCTCTGTGGCAAGCGCTGCTCGATGCCGGTGTTAAGCCATGTGGTCTGGGCGCCCGCGATACGCTGCGCCTGGAAGCCGGGATGAACCTCTACGGTCAGGACATGGACGAAACCATTAACCCATTGGCCGCCAATATGGGCTGGACCATTGCCTGGGAGCCGAGCGATCGTGACTTTATCGGTCGTGAAGCCCTGACCGCCATCAAAGCGGCCGGAGCCGACAAATTTATTGGCCTGGTGATGGAGCAAAAAGGCGTGCTGCGCCACGGCATGCCGGTATTCTTTACCGATGCCAACGGCCAAGAGCAGGAAGGCGTGATCACCAGCGGTACATTCTCACCGACATTGGGCTATTCTATTGCGATGGCCCGGGTACCGAACTCCATTGGGGATACGGCCGAAGTCGAAATGCGCAAGAAGCGCGTCGCTGTTAAAGTAGTGGCGCCAGGCTTTGTGCGTAACGGTAAACAAGCATTCTAAAACACGGGAAAGGAACAAGAATAATGAGCAATATTCCAAGCGAACTGAAGTACGCTTCTTCTCACGAATGGATCCGCAAGGAAGAAGACGGTAGCTACACAGTCGGTATCACTGAACATGCGCAGGAGCTGCTGGGTGATATGGTTTTCGTTGAATTGCCGGAAGTAGGCGACACTGTCAGCGCCTCTGAGGATTGCGCTGTGGCCGAGTCTGTTAAGGCCGCTTCAGATATCTATGCCCCTCTGTCCGGTGAAGTGATTGCCATCAACGAAGCGCTGGAAGACAGCCCTGAGCTGGTCAACAGCGATGCATTCGGTGATGGCTGGTTCTTCCGTATCATGCCTTCTGACCTGTCTGAGCTGGATAACCTGCTGGATGCCGAAGGATATCAGGCTGTCATCGACGAAGAATAAGCGTCGCTGAAAAACGAAGCCCTCCGGGGCTTCGTTTGTTTTACCACTAAATAAAGAGACTGGTACACTGCCTCCCTACGGCTGGATACCGGCGAACATGGAACAAGGTTAATCATGACCAAGCAAACCCTCACTCAGTTAGAGCAGCACGAACTCTTTATCCGTCGTCATATCGGCTCCGACGCCCTGCAGCAGCAAGAGATGCTGAATTATGTTGGCGCCGAGTCACTGGAAGATCTGACGGCGCAGATAGTACCGGAGTCGATTCGTCTGAACCGGGATCTGGCCGTGGGCGAAGCCTGTGGCGAAGCCGAAGGTCTGGCCTATATCAAGGGCCTGGCCAAGCAGAACAAGGTATTCAAGAGCTACATAGGCATGGGCTACTACGGCACTGAAGTGCCTAACGTCATTTTGCGCAATGTGCTGGAAAACCCGGGTTGGTACACGGCTTATACCCCATACCAGCCGGAAATCGCCCAGGGTCGTCTGGAAGCGGTACTGAATTTCCAGCAGATGTCGATGGACCTCTCCGGCCTGGATCTGGCCTCCGCCTCGCTGCTGGACGAAGCCACTGCCGCCGCCGAAGCCATGGCGCTGGCCAAACGGGTATCCAAGGCCAAGAAAGCCAATATCTTCTTCGTTGCCGATGACGTGTTCCCGCAGACGCTGGATGTGGTCAAGACCCGCGCCGAATGCTTTGGTTTTGAAGTCGTCGTAGGCCCCGCCGAGGAAGCGCTCAATCATGAACTCTTTGGTGCCCTGTTCCAGTACAGCGGCAAGACAGGCGAGCTGAACGATCAGCGTGAACTCTTTGCCAAGCTGCGTGAGCAGAAAGCGATTGTGGCTGTTGCCGCCGATATCATGTCGCTGGTATTGCTCAAGTCTCCCGGTAGCCTGGGCGCCGACGTGGTCTTTGGCAGCGCGCAGCGTTTCGGCGTGCCTATGGGGTATGGTGGCCCGCACGCCGCTTTCTTTGTGACCCGTGACGAGCACAAGCGTTCCATGCCTGGCCGTATCATAGGCGTTTCCAAAGACAGCCGCGGCAACACAGCGCTGCGGATGGCGATGCAAACCCGTGAGCAGCATATCCGCCGCGAAAAGGCCAACTCCAATATCTGTACCGCGCAGATCCTGCTGGCCAACATGGCCTCTTTCTACGCCGTATACCATGGCCCACAAGGGCTGAAGACCATAGCCGAGCGTATCCACCGCCTGACCGACATTCTCGCCGCCGGCCTCAAGGCCAAGGGCGTTGAGCTGGTCAACGCTAGCTGGTTCGACACTCTGACCTTCAAAGTGGCCGACAAAGACGCCGTGCTGGCCCGCGCCATTGCCGCCGAGAGCAACCTGCGTATCGATGCCGAAGGCACTCTGGGTGTCAGCCTGGATGAAACCACGACTGCTGACGATCTGGCGGCCCTGTTCGATATCATTCTGGGCGCCGGTCATGGCCTGGATGTGGCGGCTCTGGATGCTGAAATCCTTGCCAAGGGCAGTGAGTCCATCCCTGCGGCGCTGCTGCGTGATGAGGCTATTCTGACGCATCCAACCTTCAACAGCTTCCACAGCGAAACCGAGATGCTGCGCTACATCAAGCGTCTTGAAAACAAAGACTTGGCGCTGAACCACTCGATGATTTCTCTGGGTTCATGCACCATGAAGCTGAACGCTACCGCCGAGATGCTGCCAATCAGCTGGCCGGAATTTGCCAACCTGCATCCTTTCTGCCCGCTGGATCAAGCCAAGGGCTATGAAAAGCTGCTCAATGAGCTGTCAGACTATCTGGTGGAAATCACCGGCTATGACGCCATGTGCCTGCAGCCCAACTCGGGTGCATCCGGCGAATACGCCGGTCTGTTGGCCATCAAGAAGTACCATGAATCCCGCGGCGAGGGGCACCGCAATGTCTGTCTGATCCCTCAGTCGGCTCACGGTACCAACCCGGCTTCGGCGCAGATGGCCGGTATGAAGATAGTGGTTGTGGCCTGTGACAAGCGCGGCAACGTGGACATGGAAGATCTGCGCGCCAAGGCGGCCGAAGTGGCGGGCAACCTATCCTGCATCATGATCACTTATCCTTCCACCCACGGCGTGTATGAAGAAACCGTCTCGGAGATCTGTGAGGTTATTCATCAACACGGTGGCCAGGTGTATCTGGACGGTGCCAACATGAATGCCCAGGTGGGTGTGACCACTCCCGGCTTTATCGGCGCGGACGTTTCCCACCTCAACCTGCACAAGACCTTCGCCATCCCTCATGGCGGCGGTGGTCCAGGCATGGGCCCTATCGGCGTAAAAGCGCATTTGGCTCCTTTCGTTGCCGGTCATACTCTGGTTAAGCCGGGCCGCGAAAGCGACAACAACGGCGCCGTTTCTGCCGCGCCTTACGGCAGCGCCAGCATACTGCCAATCAGCTGGATGTACATCAAGCTGCTGGGCGCCAAGGGCCTGCGTGAATCAACCCAGAACGCCATGCTCAACGCCAACTATGTGATGAAGAAGCTGTCAGAGCACTATCCAGTGCTGTACCGCGGCCGTAACGACCGTGTGGCTCACGAGTGCATTATCGATCTGCGCCCGCTGAAAGAAGCCTCCGGCGTCACCGAAATGGATGTTGCCAAGCGTCTCAACGACTACGGCTTTCACGCTCCGACCATGAGCTTCCCGGTTGCCGGAACCCTGATGATCGAGCCGACCGAGTCTGAGTCCAAGGCCGAACTGGACAGATTTATCGAAGCCATGGTGGCCATCCGCAGCGAAATCGCCCGGGTCGAAGCCGGTGAGTGGCCTGCGGACAATAATCCGCTGCACAATGCGCCACACACGCTAGCCGACATCATGGATCCCGCCTTCGACAGCCGTCCATACGATCGCGAACTGGCGGTATTCCCTAATGCCACAGTCAAGGCCAACAAGTTCTGGCCGACCGTGAATCGTATTGATGATGTGTATGGGGATAGGAATTTGTTTTGTGCCTGTGTGCCCATGTCTGAGTACGAATAATTGCTGCTTGGATGATAACTACAATTGAAGTTGGAAATTAACTAAGTATAGAAAGCGAACCAGAAATGGTTCGCTTTTTTTATCACATTTTGCTATTTCTTTTTACAAGCACCATCGCTAAAAACCTACAATTCCTGAATATTTGACTTACAAATTACACAACTGTGGTATCATGCAACAGTATTAGTATACGTGTAAGTATCTGGCATATATGAAAATAATAATTATTAGTGATTTGCATGTTGGTGATGCGGCTGTTTCAAATGAGTTTGCAGTAGGAAGCTCTAACAACGCCGTAAAAAATCAGTTTCTAAATGAACTAAGGCAGCTTGCTAAACAAGAGAACATTAGAGCCGATTATCTTGTTGTCGCAGGTGACATCACCAATAGAGCAACTAGAGAAGAATTTGAACTTGCATCTACTCGCTTGAAAGAAATAGCAAAAATAGTGGGAGTAGAGCAGGAAAAAGTCTTTTTCGTTCCAGGGAACCACGATGGCAACTGGGTTGAGGAAGAGCTCTCAATGACCTCAAAAGAAAACATCAACCTGACAATTGAGCGTAAATATAACAACTTGCGCTTCAATGACTTTTTTAAACAATGTTTAGACCGAGCTCATTTCGGCTGTTATTACAATGAGCCTTATTTTGCGATTTGGAGTGATGAGAGCCTAAATATCATTGGTTTGAATAGTTCAGTTTTTGACCATTACGATAAAAAACCTCATCACGGTGTTATTCGCAAACTGGACTTAACAGAGCTGGATAAAAAGCTTCAAGAACTACAGATTGCATATAGCGATAAAATTAATCTACTAGTCGTCCATCACCATCCAATCCAACAGCCTGATTTACTGATCCGCACCGCTAATACAGGACACGCTACTAAGCAACACTCTTTAGTTCGTAGTTTTCTGGACTGATATAGCCCAGAGCACTGTGCCTTCT